>DUZM01000226.1 GCA_013349485.1 Candidatus Hydrogenedentota bacterium
CGCACGGCAGTCGGCCGGGGCACCAAAATTGACAATTTGGTCCAGATCGGGCACAATGTCGAGGTTGGAGAGGATTGTGTCATTTCCGGGATGGCGGGCATTGCGGGAAGTGCCGTAATAGGTAACTGCGTAACTATCGCTGCGTCGGCGGGCATTGCCGGTCATATCGAGATTGGGGATAACGCCGTTATTGCCGCACGCGCCGGCGTAACCAAGTCGGTCGGGGCGGGGAAAACGGTCTCGGGCTTTCCCGCGAAAGAACACAGGATCGAGAAGCGCATCATTGCAGGCACGTGGCGCGTGCCGGAGCTGCTGCGCCACATAAGACTGCTCGAAGCACGGATCGAAAACTTGGAAGGTCGACTGCATGGAGAAGCAGCAGACGGTACGTGAAGAGGCGTCAATCTCGGGGGTGGGCGTTCACACGGGCAACCTCACGACCGTGACGTTCAAGCCCGCGCCGCCGAATAGCGGCGTCACGTTCTACAGAACGGACCTCCCCGGCAAACCAGCGATCAAGGCCGATATTGACCACGTGATCGACGTGTCGCGCGGGACGACGATCGGCATTGACGGCGCGCGCATCGGCACGGTCGAGCATGTGCTCGCCGCCATCGCGGGTTTGGGCATCGACAATCTCGCTATCGAGGTCGACGGCAACGAGACCCCAAACGCAGACGGCAGCTCGTTGCCGTTCATGAATACGCTTAAAAAGGCGGGGATCGTCGAGCAGAACGCCGAACGGAAGTACATAAAGATCGTCGAGCCGCTGTACTACCGCCATGACGACGTTACCCTCAGCGTCTTGCCGGCTGACGAACTCCGCGTTTCCTTAACCGTATCCTATGACCACGTGGCCATCGGCACGCAATATGCCTCGTTCACGATTACGCCCGAGGTCTTTGCGAAGGAAATCGCCCCGGCGCGGACGTTCTGCTTCCTGCGGGAAGTCAAAATGCTCCAGGAGCAAGGCCTCATCAAGGGCGGCAGCCTCGAGAGCGCCGTCGTCATCGGCGACGAAGCCATCCTAAACGACGATCTGCGGTATCCCGATGAACCCGTCCGACACAAAGTCCTCGATCTCCTGGGCGACATGTTCCTTCTCGGGCGGCCGCTCAAGGGGCACGTCGTAGCCGTCAAGCCGGGCCATGCCCGCAACGTGGCCTTCTCACAGCAGATAAAGAAACGCATGCTCAACGGGCAAACCAAGCCCCGCGCCGCCGGCGCCGGCAACAAAGTCTCCGGCAAGGGCAAATCGCCCAAACAACTCGATGTCAACGTAATCATGAAGGTCCTTCCGCACCGGTATCCGTTCCTCCTTGTGGATCGGATACTTTCGTACGAGCCGGGCGAACGGGTCGTCGGGATCAAGAACGTCACGGTCAACGAGCCCTTCTTCCAAGGCCACTGGCCGGGACTGCCCGTCATGCCCGGCGTGCTCATCATCGAGGTCATGGCCCAGGTGAGTTCGGTTCTGGTGTTCGGCGAAGACGCCGAGCCCGGAAAAATCGCCATCTTTCTGGGCATCGACAAGGCAAAGTTCCGCGGCATGATAGTTCCCGGCGACCAAATCATCGTCGAGTGCGAATTGCTCCGGCTGCGCCGAAACGCCTGCAAAGTCCACGCCGTCGCCAAAGTCGAGGATCGCGTAGCCGCAGAAGCCGACATGCTCTTCGGGTTCATGGAAACCGACAGCTAGACTCCATTTCCCTCGCCATTACTGTAGCGCTCCTAGTGCACGGGCATCTCGTCCATTCCGACACCATATCAACCGTGCGCTGCACCCTCTGGCATCCATGACGCGGTATAATGCGCATATAGCGCTAATCAGTGGACTCAGTGTGCCGGTGACGGTTCGCGAATCGGCCTGCCAGGTCTCTCGACAGTGCTCATGAGGGGAATAAAGATTGACTCCAGCCGGAATCACATTCCAAAGCGTATCATTCACCTACGATACAGCAACCAATCCCCTGGTCGCCGCACTTTCCGTGCAGTTCCCGACCGGTTGGACGGGGATTGTCGGCGCGAACGGCGCGGGCAAGACGACGATACTGAGACTCGCGACCGGCGAATTGAACCCGCAGCAAGGAACGATCCGGCGAACCGGCGAACCGGTCTATTGTCCTCAGCGCACGGATGACGTGCCTGCGATGTTGGACGAACTCATTGCGGCAACCGACGGCGATGCCTCTGCAATCAAAGGTACGCTCGGGGTCACGGCCGACTGGCCTGAGCGGTGGCAGACGCTGAGTCACGGGGAACGAAAACGCGCACAGATTGCGGTGCTCCTGTGGCGACGTCCTCAAGTGCTGGCGATTGACGAGCCCACGAATCATATTGACGCCGAAGCGCGCGCACTCCTGGCCACGGCCCTCCATTCGTTCCAGGGCGTTGGACTCCTTGTCAGCCATGACCGCGAACTGCTCGACGATCTGTGCGCGCAGTGCCTGTTTGTGGATCCGCCGGAGGCCGTTCTGCGTTCCGGTGGCTACAGCAAAGGCGCACAGCAAGCCAAACGCGACGAAGAGCGCGTCCGCAAGGAGAAGCGACAGGCAAAACGTGCGTTCGCGCGGCTCAGACGGGAAGCGATCGTACGTCGGCAGGAGGCTTCCCGCGCCCACCGGCAAAGGTCGAAGCGGGCATTGGGCAAGAAAGACCACGACGCCAAAGAGAAGATCGATATGGCGCGCGTAACCGGGAAAGACGGCGTAGCGGGACGACGGCTGCGGCAGCTCGAGGGGCGCGTACGGCAGAGCCAAGCGAAACAGGAGTCGATCAGGGTCAAGAAGATCCACGAGTTGGGCATTGCATTCGAGGGGGCGCACTCGAAGCGAGATTGGCTCTTCAGGCTGTCCGGCGGCTCAATTTCCCTTGGCGGAAAGCGACGGTTGAGTTTCCCCAATCTACACATGCGGCCAAGGGATCGAGTCGCCTTGACAGGCCCCAACGGGACGGGCAAAAGCACCCTCGTGCGGCACATCGTGCGCTCCTTGGCCCTGCCGGCCGAGCGCGTTACGTATGTGCCGCAGGAAATCGACCTCGAGTCCTCGAAAGACATACTGGCGCGTGTTCGCGCGCTGCCGAAGGACAAACTCGGCCAAATGATGGCGGTTGTGAGCCGCCTCGGGTCGCGGCCGCACCGGCTGCTCGATACCGACGAGCCGAGCCCCGGCGAAGTCCGTAAAGTCCTTTTGGCCCTCGGCATCACTCAGGCGCCCCACCTGATCATTATGGATGAGCCGACGAACCACATGGACTTGCCTTCAATAACGTGCCTCGAGGATGCCCTGGACGAGTGCCCCTGCGGCCTATTGCTGGTCAGCCACGACCAGCGCTTCCTCGACCGCCTCACTACCCGGCGCTGGCACATCTCACAGGAGAAAGGAACAACGCATGCTTTCAAACTCCAACAGCTGCGATGAAATAGAGGGACCGCTCCGAGACTGGTTGTTTGAGCAGTGGCGGGAGCGGGTGCACGGCAAATACATGTTCCGGGGCATGAGTTCCAAAGACGTGGCGAGTGGCTTGGAGCCTTCGTCCGACCCCTTCAAGGAGATTCGGCCACACCTCTACGCGCTGCTCGACGTCCTCGAGCGCCTCCTAGGCGCCGGGTTTCAGTTCACCGTACACGAGGATTACAGCGGCCTTTCGTTCGACCTGCGGGACATCGTGTGCTGGACCAGGGGAGACCTCGATAATCCAGGCATCGATTTCACATCAACTTATGAATCGGCCTGCGGCTACGCACAGAATTTCCAGGGCAGCCAGTTGAAACAGAACTTCAAATACATTACGATCCATTTACCCGATCGGAAAAGCCACCCCCTTGTGCAGCAACTTGTTGCGGAGGAGGAGTGGCAACTGGTGTCCGGCATCAATTCGTGGGTGTCGCGCCTGTCTGAGAGCCACAAAAGCGTCGTCATTCGGGTCCGTAGGTCGCACCCTGTGTTTGACGACCCTTGCCCTATCTTCGAGACAAGTCAAGGTGTAAGCTTACCGTTGGGATCGTTCGAGCGGTTCTGCGAAAGGGCTGTTACCTGCATCCGAAACAAAGGGCTTTCGCTCAGTGAGGCGTCCCTTCGGCGGGTACTCCCAAAGGAATCTGCCGAATTCTGTTTCAGGCTCACACGCCCCCTGCGCACTGAAGATATCGAAAGCGTCGAGGAAATCAGCCTCTCACAGCGGAGTTCGCGAGAGAAGCCATGAGCAAACAAGTCGCCTTTGGCAGAAACGTCGTCGAAGAAGCGTTGCGGACTCCCGGACGCGTGAGCCGCTTGTACCTGGCGAAGGAATCGCGAGCGCGCTGGGCGGAAGCGGTTGTGGCACAAGCCCGAGCCCAGAAGGTGCGATTCGATTTTGTGCCTCAAGCAAAACTGAATGAACTCAGCGGCGCCCGAGAGCATCAGGGCGTCGTGGCCGTAGTGAGCCCCGTTGCGTATGTACCGCTCGAACGGTGTCTGAAAACTTGTCCTGAGCAGGCGACGCTTGTCGCGCTGGACGGGGTTCAACATCCAAGGAACCTTGGAATGCTTTTCCGCACGGCGCTCGGCGCGGGCGTATCGGCAGTCTTGATCCCCGCCCGAGGCGGCGCCTTGCTCGATCCCGACGTGGCTCGGGCGAGTGCCGGGGCCGTGTTTCAAGTCACAACGGTAAAATGCGGCAATCTGGCACAGGCCTTGCGTACGTGCAGACGCGCCGGCTTCTGGCTGTACGGACTCGACGCAAAAGGCGAGCGCAACGTTTTCGATACTTCCTGGCCGGATCGCATCGTGCTGGTGCTGGGTAACGAGACCCAGGGGCTCCGCCCGGGAATCAAGAAGGCTTGTGACAGTCTCGTGCGGATTCCCTTGGACGGCAACCTGGACAGTCTTAACGTGGCGGTCGCAGGCGGCATAGCCCTTTTCCAGATCTTCTCACAGCGAACTGCGGAGGGCGGGAAGCGTTCCCGATAACAACGGCAGTACTCGCGGAACCCAAAGTGGGGTGCGGTTTCGTTCGGGTATATACAACCGCGCGGAGGCTATGACGTCAGTCCAAAAGGAGTGCCAATGAGCAAAGGCGGCGCAGAGGATGAGTCTACCGCAAGGCCTGTCTTCGGACTGTCCGAAGAGGAGCTAAGGCCGATAGTCGACAGCATAGCCCGCGAACCAGTGGCTTCGTTCTGCGTCAGCATCGAGCATGAAATGTGCGGGCACTACGGATACAGCGCCGACAAACTCATACCAACCTTCATCTACACAACGAAGGGCGGACAGAAAGGAAAGAAGACCATCTTCGTCAAGCGGTTCCGCGAGCCGGGCGCCCGTGAAGCGCATCATTACGCCAACCTTGAGGAGTATGATGCCCCTATCCCGCGCATGTACGGCTTCTTGACTGACGCGGATGATCGGGAGATCTGCTTCCTCGAGTATCTGGAACCTGTCGATGCGCTTCACCCTTTTCATGACTTCGTCGGCGACTATGGCCAATTCACGGAGTTCCTTGCGGCGATAGCCCACTTCAACACTATCCAGCCATCCGGCGAATACGCGGCCGGACTGCCTCGTGACGATTTCGGACAAGGGCTCAGGGAAGCCATAGCTGCCTTAGAGCGGATCTGGGTGCACGGCCAAAAGGGCGAACTTGGGGTCGATTTGAGGGCATTCTGTTCCGGCCCTGACAAGAGGCTGGAGCGCCTCAAGAAGCTGGCGGAAAAGCTGATGCAACCGGTTGCGGCGATGAAGGCCGGCTTGTGTCACAACGACTTTGCTCCTGACAGTACCGCATATCGTCGAGATACCGGGAAGTTGCTGATCTTCGACCTCGAGTACCTAGGATTCGGGCCACGCTTTCGCGACGTGGCGCACTGGCTGGGCGCGCCGGAAGACTATTATCCCCGGTGTCGGCCGCGCCACGAGTTGGCCAGACTCTATCTGAGGCATTACGTGCAGCACGGTGGCCAACCAGTGCCGGTCAAGCGACTCTTGGAGGAAGCGCATATCCTCTGGCAGGCCCAGACCCTCAGCATGCTGTGGTGGCTCAACTACCGCGCGATCGACGGCCTTGTGGATTGGACGGAGGATCGAGATGAGGGCCGCCGTACGTGTCAAGACGATTTACGCAAACAGCTCAGCGCACTCTGTCATGAAGCTTCCTGAGACCAAGTAGCATTTAAAGACATGCTAATTTGATGGGGATAATAGTACTTTGCGTGACAATGCCTTTCGTTGCGCGTCATTCTAAGCGAAGCGAAGAACTTCGCTCTCACAGATACTGTTACAAGTTCGAGATCTTTCGCTTCGCTCAGGATGACAGCAAGGCCATGGATTGGCTGAAGTCACATAAGTTGGTGTTTGAATGTAACTTGGTATAAGACCGCCAAGACCGGCGCCGGCAGCCGCCAGCGGACTAACTCAGAATCAAAGGCAATGAAAACGGTTGGGCGGGCTCGGCTGATAACGACGCCAAGAACCCAAGCAAGCATTCCGTACGTCACTTCCCGGCTCTGCGGTAGCTGGATGACGCCTACGGCTTCCGCGTCAACTCGAAGACGCGCGCGGCGTTGCAGCGGTCTTGGCTTTCGACGCGTTCGAGGCGTGGTCCGTCGATGGCGGACTCGAGATAGCCGAGCCCGGTGCGGACCTCCCACATGTCACCGACCGCCTCCGCGACGCGGTGCTCGAGCACGAGGGTCTTGTGCAGCGACGGGAAGCCGAATAGGCCTTCGAGCGCGGCCCGGAGCCGTGAACGTGTGACCTCCGCGGGCAATGTCCCGAGACTGTCATCAAGAGACACCCAGGGCGTGGTGCTTTCAAGGGCCTTTTCTGCGGCGGCCATCAAATCCGGAACGATGACTCTCAGGACGCCGCCGGGCTCGAGGATTCGGTGGAATTCGTCCAGCAACGGCGGTATATCGTCGGCGGGCAAATGCTCAAACACATGCGAGCAATAGACGGCCTTGAGCGAACCATCGGCAAAGGGCAACCGGCGACCGCGAGCAAATCGGCCCCACTTGTACGGCGCGTCGAGAAAACGGCGAGAACGAGCGGACGAG
>DUZM01000169.1 GCA_013349485.1 Candidatus Hydrogenedentota bacterium
CCCGATATCGCGAGCACATCAAGGGTCAAGACGATCGGGACTACCGAACACGATGGGAAATTATCGACGAGTTCCTGTCCTCGTGCGCGCAGTTCGACGAAAGGGGTTCCGGGACGCTGTCGGAGTTTCTCCAGGAGTTGGCCCTGACCAGCGATGTGGACGGATGGGACGCGGAGGTCCCGGCAGTCAGTCTGATGACGTGCCACAGCGCCAAGGGTCTTGAGTTCGGCCATGTGTTCTTGATAGGGTTAGAGGAGGGTATATTGCCCCACGCGTCCGCGCTCGAGTCCGACCTCGAAATCGAGGAAGAACGGCGGTTGTGTTACGTGGCTATGACGCGGGCACGCCGGTCGCTCACGCTGACTGCCGCCGAATCGCGTCGCATCTACGGACGGCAACGGGGCGAGGCGGTGTCGCGGTTTTTGGGCGAAATCCCGGCGGGGCTACTGCGACTCATCGCGCGCGGCGGGCCCCGGCGCGCGCGGGCTTCGGGGCCGCGCGTGGGTCTGAATGAGCCCGAGTCCAACCGGCTTAAAATGGGCGTGCGGGTACGACACGCCCGATTCGGGACGGGAACGATTATGTACACGTCCGGCTCAGGAAAAGCATTGCGCGCCCGCATTCGGTTTGAGCGAGGGCGGTCGCGCGAGTTCCTGGTGCGCGCGGCGCCGCTGGAAATTCTGGAGGACGAAGACACGTGACGCTTGACGAACTCAGGGCGCGAATCGACGCACTGGACGAGCAGATCCTCGAACTGCTCAACGCGCGCGCCAAGTGCGCCATCGAGATCGGCAAGATCAAACGCTCGAACGATGCCGTATACTACGTGCCCGAACGTGAAAAAGCCATCGTACAAAAGCTGAAACAGAAGAACAAGGGGCCGCTGCCGGAATCGGCCGTTCACGGGATTTACCGCGAGGTCATCAGCGCGATCCGCGCGCTCGAGAAAGCCACAGCCGTCGCGTACCTCGGCCCGAGCCACACGTTCAGTCACATGGCCGCGCTCAAGATCTTCGGCGCCTCGGCCGAGTTCCACCCCATGGCGTCCGTCTCCGACATCTTCACGGAAGTCGAGCGGAAACGCATCGACTACGGGGTTGTTCCCGTAGAAAGCGCCATGGGCGGCGGCGTAAGCGATACGCTGGATCGGTTCCTCGCCTCGGATTTAAACATCATCAACGAGGTGATGCTCCACATTACCCAGAACCTTTTGTCGAACGGTCCGGTCGAGGAAATCCACAAGGTCTACTCGAAAGACCAGTCCTTTCTACAGTGCAGGGTGTGGCTCAAGGCGAACCTTCCCGGCGCCGAATTGATCAACACGTCCAGCACCTCCGAGGCGGCCCGCATCGCCGCCAGTGAGCAGGGCGCGGCGGCCATTGCGAGCACCCTGGCCGCCGAGGCCCACGATCTGAACATCGTGGCCGCGGGCATCGAAGACGCCTCGCACAACTATACCCGCTTTTTCGTTATAGGTCGCCAGAAAACCACGCCGTCCGGCCATGACAAGACCTCCGTGCTGCTGTCCGTAAAAGACCAACCGGGCGCCTTGTACGCCCTCCTTTTGCCCTTCGCGTCGGCCGGGGTCAACCTGACGCGCATCGAGTCGCGACCCTCAAAGAAGAAACCCTGGGAGTACGTCTTCTTCATTGATATGGTGGGTCACACGGAAGAACCCGCTGTTAAGGAGGCCCTGCAAAAAGTCGCCGAGCACTGCAATGAAATGAAAATACTGGGTTCGTATCCCGTAGGAGAGATCGAAGACTGATGCTGCGCTGGCGTTGGGGCGGCGACGTGCCGCAGCCGATCCACTAAGACGGGTATCCATCGAGTGAAGGAGGTCCTATGAGGAAGAAGCAGATCATCGCCGCGGGGGTCGTGTTGCTACTGTGCGTGGTGGCGTTCGGGGTCGTGAAATTCCGCCGGGAGCGCTACTCAAAGGAGGAGTTAATGACTCAATTCGATGCCCGCGAGAGACCTGAGCAGTCTGACACGGCGCGCAACGCGGATTCATCCGCCGATCCGTCGCAGGAAGCGACGGATGCGAGCAGGCCTAATACGCTAGGGGAGGCCCCCGTACTGGCCGGCACGACGTCGGCGGCGCCGGAGACCCGCCCCCCGGCAACAGAGGGGCGCGTGCCGGACGTGTTCCAGGTCAAGTTCGAGTGCTCGAACGGGACGTTCATCGCCGAGTTTCACAAGGACTGGGCGCCTTTGGGCGCCGCGCGCGTATACGAACTCGTCCAAGACAATTTATATAACGACGCGCGGTTCTTCCGCGTCATCGACGGATTTATGGCGCAGTTCGGCATCGCGGGCGACCCTGCCGTGAACGCGAAGTGGCAGAACAAAAACATCAAGGATGATCCGGTGAAGAAGTCCAACCAACGCGGCTACATTACATTTGCCAAAACGCAAAGGCCGCATACTCGCAGCACCCAATTATTCATTAATCTGGTTGATAACTCCGGCCCACCGGTATATCTCGATCGGCAGGGATTTGCGCCTGTCGGCATCGTTGTTGAAGGCATGGAGGAAGTCGTAGACAAGATCTATGACGGTTACGGGGAAGGCGCTCCCCGGGGCAAAGGGCCGAACCAGGGAAAGATCCAAGACGAAGGGAACGCCTATCTGAAGAAGTCCTTCCCGAAACTCGATTATATTAAGGCCGCCATCATTATCGAAGACGCCGAGACGGCGGTGCTGCCCGCGACCGAAACGGAGGAATCCGCGGCAAACGCAGACTGAAATTTGGCGTGTTTGCGATGAATGATGGGGTTGCGCGGCCGGCCGGCCGCCCGGGCCGGGCGCCGGGAACATCCGCCGGCGAGACGCCGACCTGAGGATACAGCGCGGGGGGGAACGCCATGGCAGGCGAAGTGCGATGGGGGATTCTAAGCACGGCCCGAATAGGCCGCGCGCTGGTTCGCGGGATCGGGCTGAGCCCAAACGGCCGCGTTCAGGCCGTTGCGAGCCGCCAGCTCACGCGGGCCCGCGAGTTCGCCAAGGAACTCGGCATCCCTCGATCGTTCGGTTCGTATGAAGAACTGATTCATTCCGGCGAAATCGACGTCATCTATAATCCGCTGCCGAACAGCATGCACGCGGAGTGGACCATCAAAGCGCTCGAGGCCGGGCTGCCCGTCCTTTGTGAGAAACCGATTGCGGTCGATGCCGCACAAGCGCGCGAAATGGCCAGCGCGGCAAGACGGGCTGGGCTGCCGCTCGCTGAAGCGTTCATGTACCGGTTTCACCCCGTCTATGACCGCATTCTCGAGACGCTTGCCGAGGGCGCTATCGGCGACGTTGTCTCGATACACAGCGCCTTCTGCTTCCGACTGCCAGAACGCGCCGGAAACATCCGAACGTCGGCCGAACTGTGCGGCGGCGCCCTGATGGATGTCGGGTGCTATTGTGTCAATGTGTCGCGGCGCATTGCCGGCTGCGGACCCGTCCGGGCCGCGGCCTTTGCGCGCGCCACAACCGTCGACGATACGTTTGTCGGATTGCTCGAGTTCCCAAACGGGATTCTGGCCAGCTTCGAGTGCAGCATCGAAAGCCACGGGAAATCCGGCCTGGCCATCCGGGGCACGACCGGCGCCATCACGCTTGACAATCCGTGGTTTCCCGGCGAGGAATTCGCCCAATTCGTCCTGTGCCGGGGCGACGCGAGAGAAGCCGTTACGGTGCCGGGGGCGAACTGCTACCGTCTCGAGGTGGAGGCGTTCGCCCAAACGTGCAGAACGCATGTGCCGCTCCGATGGTTGCCGGAGGATTCCGTGGCCAACATGGCCGTCCTCGACGCGTTGCGCAAAGCCGCTACGGAGCACGCGGCAATCGAGGTCGAGCGACCGTAGACGCTCCCGTTACGTGTGATTTGTCCCGTTCTGGCCCAGGCCGTGCGGCGAACACGCCCCGAGGCCAAAGGAGTCTTTGTCCATCGTCTTATCCCGCGTCACAGTTCTTGTGGTTTTCTCGAGCTACATTCCGAATGAACATTTTCTCGGGGCGCTCGGGACGATGGCGGCGTACCATGACGCGGCCTTTGGCGACGTTTTCCCGACCAAGACATGGGAAGAGGACCGGCTGTTCCGGTTGTTGGATTACGCCTACATCGGCGCCCGCTACGATCCGGATTACACGATATTCGAAGACGAACTTGAGTACCTCGCCAAACACGTGAAACGCCTGCTCGAGATCGCCGAACGCATCTGCAAAGTCAAGATCGCGTCAATTGACGGATAGGTGTCCAGGTGGCCTGAAGCGCTCAGCACAGGACTCGCCGTGCAAAGGCTCCTGCCCCGGTAGGCTCGAGTTCCATCTCGAGAGTGTTCCCGCTTTCGCGCGCATTGGCGTCCATTAGTGTTTATTGGTGGTTTACCGTGCCCGGCGGCTTACCCAACCGATTCAACGGCAACAAAGACCAACCACGAATGGACAGGAATACACACCGATAGGGACGATTGAAGCCGTTCTAACCAACGCTGAGGCGGACCCATCTTCGCGAGACACACTTCTCCTGTGAAATCCTGAAGACGTCCGCAAACGGAGTTTGAGGGCGCCACCCGACCGACCTGGACGGTGTCTTTGGCCCTCTCGCAGAGCCCGCAAGAAAAGGGACGGATACGTCTTCGACGCGCTCGTTTGAGCGCGCCCTCGCTTGCGTCAGTCCCTTTTTTGCTAAACGCCTGGGTTCCCGACCATGTGCCCCTACTTATATAGGGACTTTGTTGCACTCTGGCCGCGGGCTCGGGAAGACGTCGCGCGGGCTGATCTGCTCTTGGTGTGCGCGGTGTTTTGGGAATCAAGGGGTGTTTTATTGACAAAACTAGTGGCTTGGCGCAGATTACGCATATTGGAGTGGGTTGGAGGGGCGAAAATGGCGAGGGAATGTAAGACGAGAGACAGGAAATGAGACATGAGAACCTGTGGGGAACTGAATCGCGGCGAGTCGGCGAGTAACGCGGCAATCTCGTTCCGCAGTTTTCCAAGGCTCTGGCGGAAAGTGATTGCTTTGTCGGGGACTCCTCGCAAAGACGGGTGGATCGCTGCGCTGTAGGAAGGCCATGGAGCGCCCGGGTGTCACCTCAAACCCGTTTGGCGGTTCAGCAACCGGATACGGCGCCCACCCGGCGCCGTGCACCAACGACGCCGGTGGAGAGCCCGGCAGCGGCGCCCGTTCCAGGACCCAAGACACGGCCAAACCAGTTTGACCGTGCCACCCCGGCGCTGTGCACCAACGACGCCGGTGGACAAGCCCGCCAGCGGCGCCCGTTCCATGGCCCAAGACACGGCCAAACTAGTCTGACCGTGCCACCCGAACCAGGTGGAGTCTGGCCGGGTGCAAGACACCTGACGTTTTCACCCGTCCGGAATCCCTGGAAGGGATGGGGGCGTAAAGCGCCGGGTGCAGCGAAGTGGAACCCGGGGTAAACACGCCCCCCCCGACACAACCGCCGGCCAGCGGCGGGCGCCGGACAAACTGTCTTATCAGCAGCGACCTCGCCGGAGGCGCGCGAGCAGTCCGTGGTCCCTGGCTTCGCCTCTTGGGCCTTCGGCGCCCGGACAACGAGACGTTGTCCGGGCCACCCGAGAAAGCCCTCGGCGGTGCACCAAGGCATCGATGCCCCATTTCGGGGGCAATCTATCCCACATAATGGCTTTGGTTACGCGTCATTCTTGTAACGCGAAGAATCTCGATTTCACAGGTACTTTGATGAGTTCAAGATCCTTCGCTTCGCTCAGGATGACGGCAAGGCCGTGGGAAGGCTGAAGTTGCATAGGTTGATGTTTGAATGCACCTTGGCGCTACATAGGAACGCTGCGAGGCGTTACAGCGGCCCCTGAATTCTGTGGATAGGCAGGAAGGGAGTGTTGGATGTGGCGAAGTGCCCGAAAGTACGCGGAGAGTGCCCGAGAATGCCCGGGATATTGGGTTCCGCGCTCGGCGACGCCCCGGCGTCTGGAGCCCGAAGAGCAAACTGCTGCTGGACGGCCAGCAGCAGTGAAACGTGCATTGCTATCGCGCCCGGTGAGGCGCGCCCCGTGAGGGGCGGAATTGCCAACGGTTTGCTGGGACGCTACTTCTCTTCGTCGGGCGGCATGTTTTCCCTGGGCGGCATCCCGGCCAGGGTTCGGCGATTGCCCATTTCTCTTTTTAGCGCTTCGCCTTCGGGTATCTTGATGCTTTTGTCCCCGTACCGCTTGCTGCCGCAACCCGCGAGCATGGTCAGCACGAGGCCGCAGGCCAATAGCACTTGAATGATCTTCTTCACGATTCTTTCCTCCCTCGTTGCGTGGCGCGCGGAGCGCCCTATAACAACATGCGTGAAACGGCTGGCCTCCGAGAGGAGGCCAGCCGCCGTTAACACCGCGTTGAATGCGGACTACGCGACTAGAGCGAGCCCGTCCAGTTCGCCAGCAGTATGGGTACGTCGCCACCGAACCAGTCGGGACGCGAGCCGACGCCTGAGCACGGGAACTGGCCCTTTGGCCACTCGGCATACCGGATGAACTCGACGTGGCCGTCCATATACAGGAAGTTCGATCCGCCGGGGGCATGGTTGAATAGGACCACCATGGACGTCATCCGCCACGGATGGTCGGACCAACCCGCATACACGTCAAACATGACCGGGATGTCGCTCTGGCCAATGTTGGTGGCCGCCGGATTGTTGATGTCCGTGATGAAGAACCGCTCAATACCCTCCTTAATGCGATGGTAGCTCGTGGGAATCGGGTCGCCGTTCTCGTCCCAGGGCTTGCATTCGTACGGAGGACCAAAGATGCCTGTAAACAGACAGCTTTCATTCGGCTCGTTGCTAAACCCGTCCCAGAACTGAAACCCTGGCCAATGCGTGTCGATGACGCTGAAGTCCGTGTCAAGGACATTGTCCTCGAACGCATACCGGAACCCGTGGAACGGCAACGGCGTGGTGAACGGGTCGTCGGGATTCGCCGCATCAAGTCCTTCGCCCCAGCACGCCCAGAAGCCTTCCGGGCAACCCACGGCC
>DUZM01000114.1 GCA_013349485.1 Candidatus Hydrogenedentota bacterium
ACGTCGTCGTCGAGGCCGAACTCAGGCGCGGGCTGGCCCATCGCGAGATATGCCAGGCCGTGATCGACGGGGACGTCGATCTCGTGGTTGTTCCCACGCACGGCCGGTCAGGCATTGCGCAGGTCCTTTTCGGCAGCGTGGCCGAGAAGGTAGCCCGGCTTGCACCGTGCCCCGTTCTGACGGTTCGGCCGCAAGCCCGGGCGGGCGGCTTCGAGACGGCGCCACGGCCCTGTTGAGTGTGGACGAATGTCTTACCGGCCCGCCGTTGTTATACCAAGTTGCCGTCAAAAAGACGTAAATGAGGAGATCTTGGCCCAGGGACAGACACCGTGTTTCGCTCCGTTACACTGCGCGAAAGACGGCGTCAGTCCCGTTTGGCGGCCAGTCACGGTTTTTTGCCGTTTGAATGCAACTTGGCATTAGTCGCCCCACCCCAGCGTATGCCGGCGCACGCAGAGTCCTTCTGTGAGAAGAACCGCGGGGTCGAGCATGACTTCGAGGAAGGCGAATGGGTATTCGCACAGGGCTGGGTTTACGATGAAGCTGAGTCCGTCGCGCTGGATCAAGTCAAGACCTGGGTGATAGTGGCCGCTCACGGCGAACCCTATGTCGTATTCGTGCATGAGGCCGATTACTTCCGGCGCATTGACGTAGTTGAACGGACATTCGGCGGCGCCGGGCGGAAACAGCGGCACGTGCTGTATGCTTACGATGGGGCCGTCAAATCCTGTCCGGGCTTGGGCCATCCGCTCGAGGTCGGGCGGCATTCGTCGGGCATTGTATTCGGGCTGTTCCGGGTCGATGAACGAAAGGCACCGCACGCCTTTGACGTCAACGTACTCTTCGGGTCGGGTGAATACGGAGTAGAACAATTCCGGCTCCGGATCGTGGTTGCCCGGGATCGCGATGACGTCGCTTTCCAATCGGCTAACGACATCATGCATTTGTTTGAGATACCCGAGGGCGGCGGGACGGTTCGGCTCGTCGAGCAGGTCGCCGAGAATGAGCGTGACGTCGGGGGCAATGGTCTGATTCACATGTTGCGCTGCCCGGGCAAGCAATTCGAGGCCTCGAGCCACCGCCCGTTCAGGATGTTCAAGGTCGTCGCGTTCCGCGAAATGCATATCGCTTAGGACGGCCATCGTAAAAGTTTTCGTTGGGTTCATCTCCGTCCGTGTCCCCTCGTGTACGGCAACGTTGACTCGCCAAACGGAATATATTATAAGTTTACCCCGTAGCTTCAAGGTGGGGTCTGGGCGTTCTGGGGATTTCCCTGGATTGGATCCGGGGAAACAGCGTGACCCTACGGCTTCCGGGATGGGGCGAAGAAAGGGCGTGCCATGCTGATTGTCCGAGGGCGAGATATTGTGCGCCGGTGCAAAGGGAACCCGCTCATCACGATTGACGACTTGGGATTCCGGTGCGCCGATGTGTGCAACGCTGGCGCGATAAAGACAGAGAGCGAGTATATTCTGCTGCTGACGATACAAACGCAGGCCGGATTCTCGATCGTTTACCCGGCGCGTAGCACGGACGGATATACATTTGACGTAAGCAGTACGCCGCTTCTGGAACGTGCCAACGAGGCGCCGTTCGCTACGTACGAGAATCAAGGCGTGCTCGACCCGCGCGTAACCTATCTGGAGGGCACGTACTACATTGTCTATGACGCGTTGAGCGATCACGGCTATCGGTTGGCGTTGGCCAGCACGAAAGACTTCGAGAGCGTCGAACGCCTGGGCCTGATCTCGGAACCCGACACCAAGGCGGGCGCCCTGTTTCCCAGAAAGCTCAACGGCAAATATGCCCGGCTTGAGCGCCCTTGGGCCGGGGGCAGCATTTGGGTAAGCTACTCCGACGATCTGCGGTACTGGGGGTGGTCCGAGGTGGTTATGACGCCTCGGGGGGGGTTCTGGGACGCGTCGCGGATTGGCGTCGCAACGCCCCCGATGGAGATGCGGGAAGGCTGGTTGTTTGTGTATTACGGCATAAAGGACACGTCGGCCGGGCCGCTTTTCCGACTCGGGGCGGCGATCCTGGATCCCGACGAACCGCATATCGTCAAATACCGGACCAACGTGCCGATTCTGGCGCCGCGCGAGGAATATGAACGGATCGGCGATGTACCCAACCTCGTCTTTTCGTGCGGCGCCGTGCTGGAACCCAACGGCGAAATGAAACTGTACTACGGGGCCGCCAACTCGTGCATCTGCGTGGGTACGACGAAAGTGGACGACATCCTCGCGGCGTGTCAGGAAAGCGATAAGGAGTTCTGACGATGCTGTTCAAGATCGGCCGGGACATTTTCCACCGCTGGGAGGGCAATCCGGCCCTTACCTTGGCGGATATTCCTTTTCGGTGCAACACGGTTTTCAACGGCACGCCGGTCAAGCGCGGCGACGAGTATCTTCTGCTGTTACGCATTGAAGGACAGCAGGGGTATTCCTTTTTTGCCTTGGCCAAGAGCCGGGACGGGTTCCGTTTCGACGTCGAAGAGAAGCCTGTGCTTTTGCCCGCCCGCGACGGCGTTTGGGGTCGATACGAGTCCCAGGGCATAGAGGACCCCCGCGCGACGTGCATTGACGGGACGTATTATATCATGTACACGGCCACCGGCGACTACGGTCACCGTATCGCGCTCGCCAAAACGGATGATTTCCATGCGTTCGAGCGCGTCGCCCTCATCTCCGAACCGGGCAATAAGGACGGTGTCCTATTCCCCGAGAAGATCAACGGCCAGTATGTTCGGCTCGATCGGCCTATCGGCTTGGGCACGGGCAGCATCTGGATCTCGTACTCGAACGATTTGTACAGTTGGGGCGACTCGAAGGTGCTTATCAGCCCGAGGTCGGGTTATTGGGACTCGTATCGCATCGGCGCGTCGGCGCCGCCAATTCGTACGAAAGAAGGTTGGCTCGAGATATACCACGGCGTGAAGATGACGTCTGCCGGGCCGGTTTATCGCGCGGGCACCGTGCTCCTCGATCTCGAGGCCCCCTCGAAAGTCGTTGCGCGTTGCAGCGTGCCGCTGCTGTCGCCTCGAGAAGACTACGAGCGTGTGGGCGACGTGGGCAACGTCGTGTTTGCGTGCGGCGCGATCGTCGAGCCCACCGGGGAAGTGAAAATGTATTACGGCGCCGCGGACACGTGCGTCTGCGTGGCCACGGCCCCGCTGCAAGAAGTCGTAGACTGCACACTGAATCACAATTCGCAGAATTAGGCTTTCTCGCGATTACCAGGATTTCGGGCAGTTGGTGTGTTGTACCAGGGCAACTTGAAAGGGATGGCGCATGAGTGAGAGTCCGCAGATTCATTTGATCTGCAACGCGCATTTGGACCCCATCTGGCAATGGAACTGGGAGGAAGGGCTTACGGAGGCGATGGCCACGTTCGAGGTGGCGGCCGACCTGCTGGACGAATACCCCGAGTTCGTTTTCAACCATAACGAATCGGTGCTTTACGAGTGGACCTATGCCCATCGTCCCGATTTGTTTGACCGCATCAGGAAACATGTCGCGTCGGGTCGGTGGGTCATCTCCGGCGGATGGTATCTGCAGCCCGACTGCAATCTGCCGTGCGGCGAGTCGTTTGTGCGCCAGACGCTTATTGGGCGGGCGTTTTTCCGTAAGCATTTCGGCGTTTCCCCGAAGGTCGCTTATAACCTCGACCCCTTTGGCCATCACGCGAATCTGCCCCAGATACTGCGCCAAACAGGGTACGAGATGTACGTGCACTATCGCCCGTTGCCCGGCGAAAAAGAACTGCCGTCGTTTCTGTATCGGTGGCGAGGAATTGACGGCAGCGAGATAGCCGCGCTTCGGCCGCCGTGCGGCGCATACAATCATGCTTCGCCTGAGCATTTAAAGGAGAAAATCGGCGCGATGCGCGCACTGGCGGCCGAAGTAGGCCACGACGTTACGGCCTTCTGGGGCGCGGGCGACCACGGGGGCGGCGCCTCGCGTGCAGATCTCGATGCCGCTCGGGAAGTGGCCGCCGCTCACCCCGAGGTGAAGCACAGTTCCTTTGAAACTTACTGCGGTGCGGTGGCCGGGAACATAAAGGACGCGCCGGTCGTAGAAGGCGAAATACAGAAGTGTTTTACGGGCTGCTACACGTCCGTTATTGGGGGCAAGCAACGCAACCGACGCGGGGAAGGGCTGGCACTGGCGGCGGAACGGTATGCGGCCCTGGCTTGGTGGCTGCTGGGTAAGCCGTACCCGGCCGAGGAACTCGACGGTATCTGGAAAACAGTCCTGTTTAACCAATTCCACGACATCCTGCCGGGTTCCAGTGTTCGGGAAGGGTACCGAGGGTCGATCGAGCTGTACGGCCACGCGTTCACGCACGCGCGCGAGGTCGTTCTGCGCTCACAATTGGCGCTGGCGCAAACGAAGAAGCGGCGGGAACCGTTGGCGGTTTGTCTTTTTAACCCGCAGGCGATTGCTCGAAAAGTGCCTGTGGAAATCGAGTTTATGGGCGCCCATATGCCGCATCAGCTCGAGGGCAAAACATTCGAGTTGCGCGACGCGCGGGGCCGGCTCGTGCCGTATCAGTTGCTCCGGCCGGGCTCGGCCATGGCGAATTGGCGGAAACGGATGCTGTTCGATGCGGCGCTTCCGGCGTTGGGGATGGCCGAGTACCGGATCGAGGTCGTCGACGGCCATGAAGAGAAAGGTAAACCCGGCGTGCGTGTGCGCCGTGAGAAGAACGGTATTTCTTTCAGCGCCACGTATTACTCGCTGAGGGTAAACACCCGAACGGGGTTAGTCGATTCGCTGCGCGACAAGACGAGCGGCAGGGAATTACTGGCCAAGCCGGGCGGGGCGCTCGAGGTTCGACAGGATACGGCGCACGCGTGGGGGCCAAACGACCGACCCTACGGGAAAGTCGTCGGCAAGTTCCGCTGTCCGTTGAAGCGGGACCTTTCGGACATCGTCGGGGCGCATGGCGACCCCTATGCGCCGCCGGTGCGCCTCATCGAGGCCGGGCCGATTGCCGCCCGATTCGAGGTGATTCAGGCCTGGGGCCGCTCGACGGCCCGGTTGCGGTATACGCTGTACGCGGATGCCCCGCAGATCGGTCTCGAGCTACTCGTCAATTGGAACGAGCGCCGGCGCGCGCTCCAACTGGCTTTCCCTACCGCGCTCGATTCGGGACGCTATACCGTCGAAATACCGCACGGCGCGCTCGAACGGCCGACGGGCAACAGCGAAGAGCCCTGCGGACGTTGGGCGATGCTGGCGTCATCGGACGGGAAGACGGCGTTTGCGCTGGTCAACGACGGTCCGGGCGGCGTCGACGTGAACCGCGGCGAACTGAGGCAGTCCTTGGTGCGCAGCCCGATATTCTCCAGCTTCGCGTGCGATGTGCCGCCCGATCACCTCAGCGAACACATGGATCTCGGCGAACACGTCTTCCGATTTGTCCTTCGACTCGGGGCCGCCGCCGAGGTCCGTTCAGACTTGCCGTTGCTGGCCGACGACCTCATGATGCCGCCAAACGCCCACGTGCACATCCCGCTAGGGCCGTGTCCCGAGGCCGGGCTCGAGCCCGATCGAAACGTGGTCGAGGTGAAGGGAAAAGGCGTTCACCTGGCTGCGCTCAAACGAAGCGAGGACGGCAAAGGCCTCATCGCCCGCCTCGTCGAGACCGGCGGGCGATCACGTCGAGCCCAACTCCGCGTGCCGGGGCTGCGAAGGCCCGCGGCGGTTCGGTTCAGGCCGTACGAGATCAAGACCATACGCATCTCGCGCACGGAAGACGGCTGCGTCTGGCGCGAGTGCAACCTCCTCGAACAGGCGGGGACGGGCTCGGCAAAGCGGCACCGAGCAGCCGTCACCGTCGCTGATTTGCCGGCCATGGGATAATGCTCTTGGCCTCTTCCAATTGAGGCTTGTTGGTGAAAAACCGTACTGCAAGCGCCGCGACGTATTTGTGTATATTTGCGGGGACGAATTCACACGTTGTTGAGGCGGTTGATTTCTCGCTTGATGCGGCCCAGGCGATGATGAAGTACTGTCCGTATTTGCGGCCGTTTACCGTTGTGCCGCCGCTTGTCCGATCCCCGTCGAGCCGAGTGAAGAAGTCGTCACGCTCTTTGGATAAATACCCCCCCCTCTTGACGACGACTTGTGTTCCTTCGTCCGAACTGCCCCAAAGCAATTCAACGCTGATCTTCCTCGGTGCGTCCTTCCCGATTTCGTGATCGACTATCTTTCCTGAGCCGACGCATCTGCCGTCCTCGAACTTCAGATAGGTCACCCAGTAATGCTGCGTATCATCCGGGAAAACGACTTGGCCGCTAATGCTCCCCACATTCAATAGAAACCTGAGCGCATCGTCTTTGCTTGCGTGAGCGGCCGTGCCGGCCGAGTCGGTTTCATGAGAAACCTGAGTGACGTTGCAGGACAGCCCCAGCAATGCCACGGCCGGTAGGATTAGGCTTCGCATGCCGAACCATGCTCCTTTCGTTTTTGGAACGCCGCAGTGGCCTCCCCCTTCATCGGACGAGTCGTATCTCAAACGTCCCAGGCCTTCTGCGAAGCTGCAAGCACAACATCAGGCCGAGGAGGAACGCTTGTCATTGCGTAGAGCCGGAAAGGACCTCTCTTTCAGTCCTTGCCGGGGTGCATCCCGAGCAGTGTCTGGGGCGTCTCGAAGAGGATCTCGCGGGCGATGCTGACTGCGGCATTGGCGTCATATTGGCCCAAGGCGAACTTGTCTGCAAGTACCTTAGCCAGGATGCGCTTGACGATCACGCACTTGGCGTACGCCCACTCGATGCAATAGGCGTCCGAGAAGAATCCGATCTGCTTGTTGGTTGGGAGCATGTCGAGTCGTTCGGCCATGATGCGCTCGATGATGGACGGGAAGAAATTGTGCCACCAATAGCCGGCCAAGGCGAGGTTCGGTAGTTCCCGGCACAGCGTGCACAGCGATTGATTGGCGTGGGCGCTCGCTAGGTAACACTGGAAACGGCGTCTGGGGTGGCGGCCAACGCTCTCGGCA
>DUZM01000209.1 GCA_013349485.1 Candidatus Hydrogenedentota bacterium
GGTTCCCCATGGCAAAATCCACGGATACGGCTCGGACTACGGCGGATGCGTGGACCGCGCGTGGGCGCACGCATCGATTGCGCGCGACAACGTGGCCATCGCACTCTCCGACATGGTCGAACTTGAATACCTCGACCTCGACGAGGCCAAAGAAGTCGCCTATGCGTGGCTGTACGGCAACGCCAACGCCTTTTTCCGTCTGGGATTATAGGCAGCGCTGGGAACAGGCTAGGGAAGGTCGCCGAGGGGTATTCTCTGCTGATGTATGGTACGGCAGCACGGTCTTTCGCTCGCGGTGGACAAACTGTCTAAAAAGCTCTTCGGCGTCACCGGGGTCATGTTGAGCGAAGCGAAACATCTGGATTCTCCACGGGCTCTTACCTAGACCAGATCCTTCGCTACGCTCAGGATGACTCGATACTGCGCTTTTTGGACAGTCTGTGGAACGCGACCCTACCGCGACTGTTTAGGAAAGACTTCAACTCCGCCTCGGACCTTCACAACTGCTCGATCTGCCGGATGATCTCTTCGTAGTTGCGCAACGTCAGGCTGGACAGATGCCGGCCGTAAGGGCACGCACTCGGCATCAGCACGAACCCGCGTCCCTCGCCTTGAGTGCCTTCATGCAGCGCCCTCTCGACCTTCTCGGCAAACCGGGCGGTGGGCATGTTCTCGACGTCGGACATCTCGAGGTTGCCGAATAACACCATTTGCTTGCCGTACTTCTCGCGCACGTAGCGCAACTCGACGTCCCCCTGGCCGGGCGGCTCGATCGGGTCAAGCCCGTCGCAGCCCGTCGCCGCAATGTGGTCAAGAATGTCTTTCAGACGTCCATGAGAGTGAATCCGCGCGTAGCCGCCGTGCCGTTGAATGGCCTCGACCATCGGCGTCACGTATCGCGTGACGTACTGCTCGAACAAATACGGCGGGAGATAGGGCGGCGACGCATACTCGGGGCCGCAGATGCGCCACAGTCTCCCCGGTAACGCTTTCGAGACGGCCTCGACTTGGGGTAGCAGCACCCGTGCGGCCCGCTCGAGCGCACGGTGCATAAGCGCTTGTTCCGTTGTGGCGACCACCGTGAAGTCGCCCAGCGCGAAGCAGGACGCCACGCTGCACAACGGGTCCCCCGTGTCGATCATCACGATGCCCGTATCGGCGAGCTGCTCCTCGGCCTCGACCACGCCGTGAACATCCGGCGCCCCGCTGTAGGCGACTTCCGGCAGTTCGAGCCACGCCTCCAGATCGCCCGCGTCCTTAAACAGGTGTTCAAGCGTCCACACGGTATTCACGTCCGGGTCGCGCCGGGTCGTAGCGGTCAATGTGTGGTTGCCCGCGCGGATGATCATGCGATCGAACCGGCTACCGTGCCCATCATGCCGTGTCTCGGACGTGATAAAGGGTTGCATCGGGCTCGGCTCGGCGTCTATGAAGGGCACGCAGCGCATCACAATCCGGTCCGTCTTCTCCCGCGTCAAATCGACTAGCGGTCCCCAGGACGGATCGCTGTAAATATTGAACGGGGCGGTATCGGTCGGATCCTCATCCAGCCCGTTGAGTTCGTAGAAGGACACCGCCGGTCTATCGACCGCTTCGCCCCGCAACGTCGCCATCAGTCGTTCCCGCCGCGTCATGTCGGAGTGGCTTCCTTTCTTTGGGTTGCCACAGACCAGGCCACCGGCCGACTCGCCGGCCTGCATTGAGTTAACTATACGAATGAAAGGCCATAGTCAAGTTGTTATCTTAAAGAGTACAAAGCAAACAGCGGCGCGCAGACGCCCCGGGTCGTGCACTGCGAGTCTCAAGGTAGCCCAACCGAGCGTTCAACACGGGTGCTCGACAAGACGCTACCGACTTCGCGGGCGCCATCCACGTGGCCGCCGGCCGCAAATGGCGCTGAACGCCGTTGTTGGTGTACAATCCCGTATTTGTCGGGTGGGCCGGGAGCCGCCAATCTAAGCGATTGCAGAAGACGGCGGTACGGCGTGGAACACTCGAATCGAACTGGTGAGATCGGTTATGTGGTACGTACTGTCGGCGTTGGGAATTGCTTGCGCAGTCCTATGCGTTGTTGTGTTGATGCAACGTAAACGCCTCGAAAGCGTCAAGACAGCGAGCCGGCTTATTGCCGAGACCATCGACCATATCACGGAGTTGCTGAGGGAGGCCGAGAAGGGGCAGGATTTCTCGGCGCGGTACGCTAATCCGCATCTTGTGCCATGCTGGAAGGTCAGGGAATGCGAAAAGTCTGAATGTCCGGCATATAAAAACGCGAACCTGCGCTGCTGGCAGGTCTTAGCCGCCCGGGGCGCCCCGTTGTTCGAGCGGCTCGAGAAATGCGAAGAATGCCAAGCGTACCGGTGCGCGCAACCGGACGTGGTGTGGAAACTCGTCGAGGTGTTCAACAACGTAATGGCGTTGTTGGAACGCAACGCGGACAGGCTGGCCGAGGCAAAACGGCATATTCAGCAGGCGCACAAACTCGCCGCGGTCGGCGAGTTCGCCGCGGGCGTGGCCCACGAGATCAACAATCCCCTCGACGGCATTCTGAGTTGTGTGGCCCGCCTCGAGCGCGATCCGGCAAACCTAACGCAGAACATCGAGTACCTCAAGCTGATTCATGACGCGCTGAAACGCATATCCTCGACGGTGCAGCACCTGCTCGAGTATTCTCAAAAACGGGACGTGCAACTCGAACCGACGGACATTCACGAAGTGCTCGAACGCGTTATCGCGCTGATAAGCACGGCCGCACGGCGGAATGCCATCGACGTAGCCTTCGAGTATGACGAAAGCGTGCCGTTCATTCTCGGCGACAAGTATTACCTCGAGCAGGCCATTCTGAACCTGGCCTTGAACGCCATAGCCGCCACGCCGGCAGGCGGCGAGATCGCGTTTCGTACCCGAACCAGGAACGCCGAGAATGGCGCGGAACGCCTTGTCGAAGTGGATGTGGCCGACAGCGGCGCCGGCATGGCACCCGTTATTGTGGACAGGATATTCGACCCCTTCTTCACCACAAAAGAACCGGGCAAAGGTACCGGCCTGGGCCTCGCCCTGGTGAAAAGCATTATCGAGGATCACCGAGGCGCCATCCTTGTCCAGTCCGCCCTTGGACATGGCACCACGATGAAGGTCCGTTTACCCGTTGTTCGAGCGGACAACGCCGCCAATCAAGTGAACGAGGAAGTTGCCGAACCGTGAACGTGCTCTTAGTAGACGACGAGAAGATCAAACGCACCGCCCTATGCGACGACTTGACAGACGCAGGTTACAGTACCCAGGTGGCCGCCTCCGCCGCCGAGGGCATGAAGCTGCTCGAAGCGCAGCCGTTCGACGTGGTTGTGACGGATCTGCGCATGAAGGGCATGGACGGCACAACGTTTCTTGCCAAAATCAAAGAGAAATGGCCCAACACCGAGGTCGTCATGATTACGGCGTTCGCGACGGTAGACAACGCCGTCGCGGCCATGAAACTGGGCGCGTTCGATTACATCACAAAACCATTCGAAAGCGCCAAGTTGGTCATGGTACTCGAAAAAATCGCCAAGATCCGCCTGCTGACCGACGAAAACGTCAGTCTCAGAGCCGAACTCGCCAAAGTCACCCGCCACGGCGACATCATCGGCAACAGCGAGGCCATGCGCGACGTTTTCGAGGCCCTCGAGATCGCCATCGCGTCCGAAGTCCCCGTCCTCTTATCGGGCGAAACCGGCACCGGCAAGGAACTATTTGCGACGGCGATTCATCACCTCGGCCCGAGGAAAGACCAGCCCTTCATCCGCGTGAGTTGCGCCGCTCTGTCGTCCCAACTCATGGAAAGCGAACTCTTCGGCCACGAACGCGGCGCGTTTACCGGCGCCGTCGAGGGCAAGCCGGGCAGGTTCGAGCTGGCCGACAAAGGCACCCTTTTTCTCGACGAGATAGACGACGTGCCTCCGCCCGTCCAGGTCATGTTGCTGCGGGTCCTCGAGGGATCGCCGTTCGAGCGCGTGGGCGGCATCCGATCGATCAACGCGGATGTCCGCTTCATCTCCGCCTCGAAACTCGATCTCCAAGAGCGAGTCGCCGCAGGCGCGTTTCGCGAGGACCTTTATTACCGCTTGAGCGTGTTCCCTATCCGACTGCCCCCGCTTCGTGAACGCCGCGAAGATATTCCCCTGCTCGTCGGCCATTTCATGAAGCTGTACTCCGGCGCCAAAGAACCGCCCCAGCTCGACGAGACCGTCATGGGCATTCTATGGGACTACGATTGGCCGGGCAACGTGCGCGAACTGCAAAACGTCATTCGCCGAATGCTGCTCGGGAGCGGCGGACGAAGCGTCGTGACCCGCGAGGACGTGCCCGTCGAGGTCCGCCTCGGTGCATTGCGCGGCGCCGACGTGCCCCGCGAACCCAAATCGTTCCGCGAGGCCGTCGAGGCCGGCGAAAAGGAACTGTTGGCCAAAGCCATCGACGCCGCCAACGGCAACCAAAGCAAAGCCGCCGCCGCCCTCGACATGAAACTCTCGACGTTCCGCGACAAACTCGCCAAGTACGACATCCAGCCGCGCCCCACCAACCGCGTCGAGCTTTACAAAAACAATAGCGAACCGTAGCCGGACGGGTCCGACGTCAGCCCGAGCAAGTGCCTCGGCATGCCTTTTTGAGACGTATTCTTATATGGTAGGTTCTTTTGGACGCCTAGCAAGAGAGAGTACGGCTGTGCCCAAGAGTACGGCAGGGACGATAATGCCCCCGGCAAAACACAGAAGATCATTGCGCTTTACCGACGGGAAGCGTGGACCAAACCAGATGCAATGCGCGACGAGTTCTCCGGTCTTGAACCCAGCAGTGCGCAGAAGGTATTGCTCATATGCCTGCCCACTGAGATTTTCAGGCACCGAGAAGGGATACTTCTCACCAATCACTCCAAACCATGCCTCTCCAGGGGGGCCACCATTCCTGTAGACGCCCGATCCGCGTTCAACGAAGCACAGATGCAGGAGTATTGCGGCTGGCAAACACACCAAGAGTCCGAGCACGAACCGTCGCGGCATCTTCATCCCCTGTATCAGAAGTCGCCGCCACAGCACCCCTCCGAGCACAGCGACTGCGCAGACAACAACTATCACCGCGTTCCGTGAGTGACGCAAAGATACCCAAATCACATCCAGATACAGATCCGAGGCAAATTTGCCCCTCAGGATCACAATCGCCGTCAGTGCGCCAATCGTCAGGCCGACCACGATGTCGGCAATCGAGCCAACAACGACGATATACCAGAATCGGCAGGACGCGCCGCCGTGCTCTTCCACGCGCCGGCATGCCCACGCAATGTCCATCGCCACAATGCTTACAGCGATAATGCCCATGGACAGATAGAGCGGCATTGCCTTGCTGCCTTACGCTCGTTTTCGCAACCCGACACCGTCTACGCCGGGTCTCTCGGTGCGCGCGAACTCGCTATCCTCCGAACTGTGTCTCACTAGGATTTCGGAGTTCCCTCGGGGCATCGCCTCGCTCATGGAAGCCTCTGGATCAGTTCTGGTGGATCCGTCGCTCGTCCGACTCCATGCCCAAGTCTACGCCGCCATCGAATTTCTGTCAAACGTTCTCAGAAGCGAGATGGGTGTCGTCGCAATACCTTGCTGGTGTGTTTGCTAAATGATGTGTGAAGGGGCAATATAGCGCTTACGCCGGATGCGGGGCATCGCGTGCCGGACGCTCTCGGTACGTGGGAAAACCTTACCGGCGGACAAGCCGCCCGTGGCGCCCGGGCGCGGCGACGTGACCGTACGCCGTTGTTCGACACATTTTTGGATTGTCCGTTGTCTGTTTCAGATTTTGAATTGGCCTTGCTGCACATGGAGATGTCAGGATGGAAGGAGTATTGCTGGTCATGGTGTCGTCGATATTGATGGGCGGGGACAACGGGGATTCGTGGGCGAACGCGGCGGAATCGTTTGCGCTTGGGCCTGCGCCGCCGCGCGTAGACTTACGCAGTATGCTGACGAAACATATCGTGCGACGCAGTTGCGCGTTACTCGATGCGACGGCTCGGAGGCGGCGCGAGGCCATCGCGGCGGGACGGTGGGAGGCGTGGCGCGACGACGTACGTAAGGCCGTGCGCGACGCACTGGGGCCGATGCCGTTCGGCGCCGAGGGCGGCCCGCTGAACGTGCGCCACGTGTCGCGGCACGAACGGCCCGGCTACGTCCTCGGGAATGTCCTGTTCGAGTCGTTGCCGGGGTTGGACGTCAACGCGTCGGTTTACCTGCCGCTCGAGGCGGACTGGCCGCCGCCGTGGCCGGCCATTGTTGTGCCCGTCGGCCATGATCGGAAGGTCGAGCCGATCTATCAGCTTCCCGCGCAGGTTTTCGCGCGGCGCGGGTATGTCGCCGTCGTTTTCGACCCCCCGGGGATGGCCGGCGAGAAGCCGCTCGGTAACGACCATTTTCGGGACGGCGTGCGCTGCTACCTTACCGGGCAATCGTCGAATCGGTACTTCGTGATCGACGCCCTCCGCTGCATCGACTACCTGGCGACCCGCGCGGATGTCGATCTCGGCAATGGAGTGGGGATGACGGGCGTTAGCGGCGGCGGTATGACGACCATGTCCGCGACCTTGCTCGACGAGCGCATCACGGCGGCGGGCCCGGCGTGTTGCGCCGTGCCTTTGGCGTTGCATCCCGTACTCGACGCCTACACGCCGTGTCCCGAAAACCTGCCCTACGGCCGGTTCGCCGCTTACGACGACATGGACCTGCTTGCCGCCGCCATGCCAACGCCCACACTGCTGATGGCAGGCGCCAAGGACGAGGTGTTCACCGCCGATATGAGCGAGCAAATCGCCGTGGACGTCGCGGCGTCGTTTAAAGGCGCCGGGTATGAGGACCGGTTCTCGTTCTTCATGGATGCCGGGGGTCATGCATACAGCGTCGCAATGGCCCTCGAGTTCGCCGACTGGATGGACGCGTGGGTGAGGAAAACCGAGGTCGGGTCCCATGAGCCGGAAACCAGCGAC
>DUZM01000121.1 GCA_013349485.1 Candidatus Hydrogenedentota bacterium
ATCCGGGCTATGCCTGGGCCACCTTCATCAGCCTCGTGCAGCGGTGCGGCGGCTTGGCCGCAATCAACCGGCTGAACGCCATGGAGCCCGGGGCGTTTGCGCATCCCGACGCGGTTCGCGCGGCCGTGTTGGTGGAGGACATGGCGGTGCGCTACTTTCAGCGGGGCGCGATGGCCATGACGCACACGGAGAGCCAACTCCAGTTCGTTAACAACCAAGCCGCCATGATCTTCTGTGGACCCTGGCTCGAGAACGAGATGAAGAACTGTATCCCGCCCGGTTTCGAAATGCGGTGTTTCAACGTGCCCGCCGTCGAGGACGGCAAGGGTAACCCAAACCTATGCAACGGTTCTGGGGGAGAGTTTCTCTTTGTTCCCGCCGATGCGCGCTATCCCGCCGAGGCCATGGCATTTGCCCGTTACCTCATCTCGCCCGCAAACGCGGGCGACATGACGGCCGCCATCGGCAATCTATCTTCGCTGAAGGGCTGCATGAACCGGGCCGCCGTCAGCCCGGCGCTCGAATCTGTTATAGACATGATCGAGCAGTCGCCCGGCATTTTCGACTGCCGGCTCCCGACGCTCTTGTTGGAATGGGATCAGCAGGTCAAGACGCCGCTTCTGGCCTCGTTGTTGCGGGGCGAGATCACCCCCGAGGAATTCTGTCGCGGTCTGGACGAGGGCATTGCGGCCGCGGGGGCCAATCCAGACCTCAACATCCCCGAACACGTCCCGTACGACCCGGCGGCATTCGGTGAATCGCATGACGACTGAACGCACGCGAACACGCGGGCGCCCTCGCGAAGAGCGCCGGTTCATCGTCGCGTTTCTGACGCCGGCATTTGTGCTGTTCACGGTATTCGTGGCGGTGCCCAGCATCCGTGCACTGGCCTACAGTCTTCAGAAATGGGATGGGTTCTCGAAGCCACAATGGGTAGGGCTCGAGAACTTCGCGCGCCTCTTTAGAGAAAGCGACCTGTTCGCGGTCGCGTTCGCACACAACGCCTTTCTCATGATCGTAGGCGGCTCGCTCGTCCTCGGCCTTTCGTTGTTTTTTGCCGCGGCGCTTCACCGGCGCGTGCGCGGGGCGCGCTTGTTTCGTGTCGCGTTTTTCTTCCCAAACGTCATCTCGTCGGTTGCGGTCTCGTTGCTGTGGCTACTGCTTTACAGCACGACCCGGTTCGGTGTAATCAACTCGATAGCCATGTGGATCGATGCGTGGGGGCAATGGTGCGGCATTGACCTGATCCCGGTCGAGTTACCCTTCGCCTTCCTGGACTCGAAACATCTGATCTACTCGATTATCCCAATGATCGTGTGGAGCGGCACGGGATTCTATATGGTGCTGTTTCTTGCGGCCATGGAGGCCATCCCCGAATCGTACTACGAAGTGGCGAAACTCGAGGGCGCCTCCGCCTTTGCCCAGTTCCGCCACATCACACTCCCGTTGATCCGCGAGGTGCTCGCAGTCGGCACGGTCTTTCTCGTTATCGGCAGCTTAAAGTTTTTCGATGCCATATGGATCCTCGAAAACCAATGGCCCACACGGGATTCCCACGTGCTGGCCACGTTGCTCTATCAGAAGGTCTTTAGCGAATACAATGTGGGATACGGGTCGGCCGTGGCCGTCTTGCTTTTCATCTTGGTGTTTGCGGCCACGTTCGTCACGCTCAAGTTGTCGCGAAGGGAGGCGGTGGAATACTGATGCGCAAGGCCTTGGGTAGAGCGGCGGTTTACGCGGTCCTCATCGCGTGGCTGCTCGCCGTGGTGCTGCCGTTGGTCTGGGTTTTCAGCACATCCTTCCGCAGTTCTCAAGAGATTTTCGAGAACCCGTTTGGCATACCGTGGCTCATTTCCGGTTCCCCTTACGCGGATAACGCGGAGGTGGCGAGTCCGCGCGATGCGGCCAAGGCCAACTACCTCAACGCCTGGGTCAAATCCCGGTTCAGCCACTTCTTTCTGAACAGCATTGTGGTGACGACGGTGTCGCTCGTGGGCGTCCTGACTTGTGCATCGATGGCCGCCTATGTCCTTGCCCGTTTCAAGTTTCGGGGCGGCCGCCTCATGCTCCTGTATTTCCTTAGCGGGATGATGGTGCCTGCACAGCTCGTCTTGGTCCCGTTGTTTTTCCAGTTTACGTACATGAGCGAGGCGGGAAGTCGTCTTTTGGCGCCGTTCGGCCTATCGATGAGCCTGCACGATTCGCTTACGGGACTCATCGCCATCTATATCGCGCTCAGCTTGCCGTTTACCATTCTCGTCCTGACGGGGTTCTTCAAATCGCTGCCCGGGACGTTGCGCGAGGCCGGCATCATCGACGGCTGCGGCGAGTACCGCGTGTTTTGGCACATTATGTTGCCCCTCGCGCGGCCTGGCATGATCACCGCCGCTATCTTCAATTTTCTAGGCATCTGGAACGAGTACTTGTTTGCGCTGGTTTTCGTCAATTCCGAAACGAAAAAGACGTTGCCGTTGGGGCTGGCCGGCGTGAGTATGCAGGCACAATACAAGACCGATTTCGGCCTGATGTTCGCCGGATTGGTCATTGTGCTTGTCCCCACGCTGGCCGTCTACATACTGCTCCAGCGCCATCTCACCCGGGGCATCACCGTAGGCGCGCTAAAAGGGTAGGCTCGGCCTAGCAGTCTGTCGCACTTAGGAGGATTCTACTGCAGAATCCATGAATCGATGCGAGTTTTCCACAAACAATCCCCCTCGACCTGTGAATTTCTCGCGACGAATTCCGAAGTCCGACAGACTGCTAGGGCTATGAGCTAATGTGTTGCACCACACTTCCCTTGAGTAAGTGTTGGCCAGTTTCTTTGGGACAGCATGAACGCAAGCCCAAGAGACTAATCCGCCCGTCATTGCGAGGAGGCGTAAGCCGACGCGGCAATCACTTATCGGTCGATGACTTGCGCTGAAGTGATTGCCGCGTCGCTCACACGCATGCGGCGAGGTCGCTCCTCGCAATGACGGTGGGCGAGCAGATGTCACGCTACAAATCGCCCCGCGTCGGGCGGGGTCTGAGGCTCGCAATGACGGGAAAGCGCAGCGTTCGATGATGACTCTGTACAGGGATCTCACACCCATGACATTGCCTCGACCACTTGTCGAGCTCTTTTGTCGGAATGCTGGTACAATGGGAGACAGTCGAACAGAAGGCCATGCCCCGACAGCCAATTGCCGTGAGGGCTTTCCATCCCTTATGAGAAACCATTTGGAGCGAGACACAAGATGACTCTTGACGAAATCATTCACACCCGGCGGTCGGTGCGGGCGTATGACAGCCGGCCGGTGAAACGCGGGGATATCCTGGCCATTTGCGAGGCGGCGCGGCTGGCGCCGTCGGCCTGCAACAGCCAGACCTGGCGGTTCGTCGCGGTGACGGATCGCGATCGGATCGCGCGATTGTGCGACGAGGCTATGCGTCCCGTCGTCAGAAACAAGTGGCTCCGGCAGGCGCCGCTGGTCATCGCCGGATGTTCGCAACTCGATATTGTGGCGAACCGCATCGGCACAGCCGTCACCGGCATCGAGTATTACCAGATCAATCTTGGCATTGCCATGGAGCACATGGTTCTGAAAGCCACGGAACTCGGCTTGGGCACATGCTGGATCGGCTGGTTCAACCAGAACAAGGTCCGCGAAGTCCTCGAGATACCGAAACGCATCCGTGTCTCGGCACTGCTCGCGGTAGGCTACCCGAAAGAACCGCACCCAGCAAAGCATTCTCGCAAACCCATTGAGAAGATACTTTATTCTGAGAAGTGGAGAGGACCTTTTGGCTGAGGGGATGCCCGCCGGCCGCTTCCCGCGGGCTATTGTATTGGGGGAACGCCTACCCCGGGTTCCGCTTCGCTCCACCCGGGGCTTTACGCCGTCATCCCTTCCAGGGATTCCGAACCGACAGGGCCGGTGTAAGACCTCAGAGCTTACTGTTGCGAATCGCCCCGTCACGGCCGGGGTCAGACGTTCCCAACGACACGTGTATCATAACTATGGCTTCGTCGCCCTATGAAAGATCTTCGCGGCGTGTCATTCTGAGCGGACGCGAGAAATCCAATCTGCTTAGTTTCCCGGGATTTCCTTTTGAATGGGTTGCGTTGGCGGGAAGCGCATAGTGCCACGCTTCTCGTTTTGTTTCGTGATATGCCCTCATCGCGATCGGCTTTATGTTACTCACTTTCCTCGGTTTCCGCCTCGGGCTCTGCATCTTCCTCTCGCTCGATCCGTTTCCCGTAATACTCGCGCCACGTCCGCGCCGTCAACTGAACCGGCGTTTCACCGCGATCGTTCGTAGGATTGGCATTGGCCCCGCGTTTCTCGAGGAATTTCCTGAGCTTGACCAGGTGTTCTCTTAGAATCAGAGAGATGTCGCCGCCTACTGTGTTGATGTAGCTCGGCACATAATACACCCCGTAGTCGTCGTCCCCGCATTCACTTATTAAGGGAGAGGGATTATCCCAGCCGCTGCTGACGGCGAGGTAATGGAGCGGCGTATTGCCTCGGTTGTCTCTTGCGTTCAAGTCCGCGCCGCCGTCAATCAATCGTTTCAACGTGGCCATCGTTATTTCTCGTGCAGCGGCCATTCTCGGGTTTTCCTTGGGCTCGTCGCCCCCGAGAGGGTCAGCGACAAATCCTTGTTTCCAGCCATAGACGTGGGACGCAGGCATCAGAGCAAAATGCAACGGGGTTCGATCAAACGCATCCCGGACGTTCACGTCCGCTCCGTGTTCGAGCTGCCAGGCGATCACGTAGGCTTGCCCGCGCCGCAAGATGTAACGATGTGATCTGATTATGCGACGCAAGGCGCATGTCCGCCCCGCGCGCCACCATGAACTTGAACGTTTCAACGTTGTCGTAACCGTAACTGCAGACACCGTGGTTTCCCACGCACTGGAGGGGGACAATGCCGAGGTTGTCTCGATCGTTGATGTCGGCGCCGTTGCCGAGAAGCAATTCCATTACGCGCATGTTGCCTGCCCGCGCCGCATTATGCATCGGTGTTTGGCCGCGAGCGTCTCGCGCATCCACCTTGGCCCCGCTGTCGAGCAGGAACGTTGTGTGCCGGAGGAGTTGTTCGGTTTCTATGTGCCCGCGCCAGTCGCAAGAATACTGGACTGCGAGCGCGTGCAATGCCGTTCCGCTTGGTTTGCCGTCTCCGGCGTTTATGTCAACGCCAAGCCCCAACAACCGTTCGACCGTTTCAAACGGCGGACTTTTCACTGCGTAATGAAGCACAGTGCGGCCTGACGTTTCCTGAACGCACACGTCCGCCCCGTGCGCGATGAGCAATTCCACGCGTGCCCACGCCTCGCGCCCCCATGCGTCGTACCGGCCCGCAGCGGCGAGGAGCGGTGTGTGGCCATCCTCGTCCGCTATGTTCACGTCTGCGTCACGTTCGATCAAGAACTCAACCACTTCATGCTTGCCAGCAGATGCCGCACTAAGCAAAGGTGTGTGCCCATCCTCATCTGCTGCGTTGACGTCTGCGCCGTGTTCGATCAGAAAGTCAGCAATTATAGGATCCCATTGATACGCGCTGACTGTATGCAACAAAGGAGTGCCGACTGGGTCGCCGGCGCCCGCGTTCACGTCCGCACCCGCAGCCAGTAGCCGTTCGACCATGTCCATATTCCCATGGTAGGCCGCGCAGTGCAGGGCCGTCGCGCCCGCCCCATGGCGTTCAGCGACAGGGGCGTCTCGAGGAAGGGAGGCACGAACATCAGCGCCCTTCTCGACTAATAGTCCCGCAACGGGCCATTTCCACTCCCCCGTCGCACGGAGCAAAGGCGTCAAACCCCTTGGATCCCTCACATTGACATCTGCGCCACGTGATATAAGGAGTTCTACAACGGCGTCTTTGGATGAATTAGGGGGTGTGGAAAGCGCCCCGTCGCAGGCTCTAACGGCAAGATGCAGAGGGGTCCATCCGGTTTCTGTTGTGCCGTTTGGATCTGCGCCGCGGCTCAGAAGAAGCCTTACGGCTGCCAGATGGCTTTGGCGCGCCGCCAAGTGTAAAGGAGTGAGGCCTGACTCAAGCGTTGGGCCTTGTGATACACGGGTGGGCGGGTAACCACACAGCGCATACCCTTCGGATATGTCGCATCGAGCTGTAAAGTTCACATCTGCGCCTGCGTCAAGCAGAATCTCCGTAACCTTTGTGTACCCTGCTTCCGCGGCGGCGTGCAGCGGCGTTCTCCCATCGCAGTCGGCAGCATCCAGCGCGGGGCTGTGGGCCAAAAGCAGCTTAACGAGTGCCGTGCGCTCCTCATCGCTGACAACGGAGGGCTGCATTCTGTCATAGCGCTCCTTCGCTATCTCATAGCGCTCCATCGCAGCATCCATTGCGGCCTTGGGGTCATCAAGCGTGGTGGGAAATCCTATTGACTTTACGCTGGGTGGTTCGTCGCGGTTGTTCTTGACGGCGATGTGCAGTGGCGTCTCGCCTTTCTGGTTGCATTGGTCGACGTTGGCCCCGTTATCGAGCAGCAGCGCTGCGAATGCCTCGCGGTTGTATTTGGCGGCGACATGCAGTGGCGTCTCGCCTTTCTCGTTGGGTTCGTTGACGTTGGCGCTGTTGTCGAGCAGCAACTGTGCGACGTCTTTCCGACCTCCGCGAACGGCCGCGTGGAGGGGCGTCTCGACAATCTCCCGGGAGTCGTCAGAAAAGGGGTTATCGCGCAGCCGGGCAAACACACCCCTCCTTTTGCCGGTGCGGATCGCCGGTGCGTAATCCAATTTGCCACGCCCTTTTGCGTTGACGTCGAACCCGCGTCGAATGCAACGTTGGACCGTATCGAGGTCACCTCTGCCCGCAGCGACGACGAAATCGTCCTGGTCGACGAGAATCCGGGGAAGTACAACCGTGGCCAGAACGAGGCACAGTGCCGGAACGAAAACCAGACACGTCAGGATTACGGCGGTCTCGCGTCTTAGCATGTCACCTGGACCTCGGATATTACTATACTCACAAAGACGACACACGACAA
>DUZM01000253.1 GCA_013349485.1 Candidatus Hydrogenedentota bacterium
ATCCTCGGCGTCGGCATGGTTGCCCAACTGCGCATACGCCACGGCATGCGCCATCGGCAGATAGCGCTTGACCAACGCGCCGAACTCATCGCGCCTGCCTGCAAGCACCCGGGCGATTACCTCGCCGTCCGTCCGCCGTTTCCACCAAACCATGCCGCATCAACTCCTTCTACGCTCTAGACTACACCAGAACCGTTCTGAGGACACCTCCACCCGGACAGGTTTGACACGAAGAAGCTGGATATGGTGTCCGAACAAATGCAACTGATTTCGTAATCTATTGCTGTACTTGGCATTACAAGCCCCAAATGCTATCATTTTCACTACGTCATAGGAAGGCAGATTTGCCTGCCTAAAGCCTGTATACGAAGAAACTTCTTATGCCGCCTATCTATCCGGTCAGTGGAAACATTGGTTGCCAGGAGACAACACCGTCATTTAACGCGCCGAACCGGCGGATTGAGCCGGATGCTGGCCGCCGAAGCGCAAACCGTTATCCGAAAGGATGTGTAGAGAAATGAATATAGCGAGTATTGCTGACTTGTTTGACTTGGGGAATTTGCCCGCGCGTAAGCGATTTCGCGCCTACATGGCAAGTAGTTATGACCGAGAAGGCGGCAACTATGACTGGGGCAATTATGAACAAGTTATCGGGCAGGACGGGATCGTCATGGATGTTGATGGGCCGGGGCTTATTACCCGTATCTGGTCGGCCAATCCCGCCGGAGCGATCAGAATCTACCTTGACGGAAGCGAGTCGCCAGCTATCGACGAGCCCTTTGAGCAATTCCTCGAGCGATCCCCTCTGCATTGGGGCGCCGGCTGGTTGCGAAGGGGTACGCCCGAAATCGAGGCTGCCGTCGCTGCTCTCAAGCCGCTGGGCCACACTTCCTACTGCCCCATCCCTTTTAACAACGGGTGTAAGATCGTATTGTCTCCCGCGCCGCACGTGTACTACCAAGTCAACTACGTGCTTTGCGATGCGCCGCACGGCCTGCCAACATTTTCTGCGAAGACCTTGGAATCCCTCACAAGTGAGCTTCTCCTCATGATAAACCGACTAACGCAGTGTCGCGACCAGTCCGCCGTCGGGGAGCATGCCAATGGTCGGTGCGTAGTAAGGGCTGGCGAAAGACATCTGATGTTTGACCATTCGGGGCCGCTTACCATCAGCGCATTGAAAGTCAAGTTACCGTGGCCGGGAGACGAGGTAAAGGCCAAACATCTTAAAGAGAACCTTCTGATTAGAGCGTATTGGGACGAGGACTTGTCTATCGAGGGCCTTCCGGAGCGCCGGCGACCGTCCGTGAAGAGTCCTTTGGCCGCGTTCTTCATGGACTTTGGTGCGTTTGAGTCCTACGAGACAGCAGCTATTTGCAGACGAGGAATGGAGTATGCCTGTTATTTCCCAATGCCGGTTCGTAAGCGAGCAGTGATCGAGTTGTGGAACGCCTCATGTCTCGATACCGATGAGATAGAGTACGAAATCGAGTACACGAATCAATCGGTCTGGAATGAGGACCTTTGTCACTTCAAGGCCCTTTACCACGGTGAAGATTCCACCTTTGGCTATGACCTCGGCAACTACCGGGACGAAGTCATGTATCTACGCAACCAGACCGGCGCTCATAATTATCCTATACTGAGAGCCCATGGCGCGGGCCATTTTGTTGGGTGTTGCTTTCACGTGGATCTTTCAGAGACGCCGTATCATCGGGCTGGCGGGGAAGCGGACGAGGCCGTCTTTGTAGACGATGAGCCCGAAAGAACAATGTGGGGCACTGGTAATGAAGATTACGTGAACGACGCTTGGGGGTTTCATCCGGTCATAGCACCTTTGTCGGGCGGCAGGGCGTTTGGGGCGCCAAACGCCTTCTTCGGTAACGCCTTTTTCGGTTATCGGTTTCATCTTTCGGACTGCGTGCCTTTTAGTCGGAAAATTGCGTTCACACTTGAGCACGGTTCCAGCAATAACTGTACAGGTCTCTATCGCAGTGTGGCCTATTACTACATGAAGCCGGCCGGCCGAAACGTTTTTGTTGACGGAGTGCCGCCAAGGCGCATGAATCGTTATTTCTCAATGTGAAACGCCTGTCCGGGAAGGCCGGTGATTCTGTAATCTGTTTTCCGGTTTGGCGTTACAGGCCGCAGATGCTATGATCTTGGTTGGATCATTAATGGGCAGGCCTGCCCGCCTACAGTGATCGTACGAAGAAGCTTCGTATGGAGAAGTTCGGCAAAGAGGGACTGAACAATGAATTCGCCTCCTAGATTTGCATGGGTGATTAGGATTCTGGCTGGCCTCGCAATTTGTGTCAGCCTGTTCTGGCTATGGAACGTATCACCGCCTTGGTTCAGCTTCTTTGACACATCCCAATCCGATGCGGGCATACCATTTAGAATACTCATGCCTATCTTCATGGGCTTGCCAGCATTTTTTGGCCTGTACTTCGGCTACCAGGGGATTCGCAGGACTGACGCTGCAACGATAAAGGGTCTTGTTGCCTCTTATTGTGTTGGTCTCGCATACTTTCTGGCAGTGTTCCTGGACATCAGGATGAGGACATCTTCTGGCTTGAGCGAAGACTTTACACTCAACCTTAGTGCCTTTCTCGTGAGTATCATTGCAGTAAGTATTTATTGGTTTACAAGCAGGTACTTGCTTCGCTCACTTGGCCATCGGTGCCCTACTGTCAGACAGTCGTTGCCGAAGTGGCCTATTGGCCTCAGTGCATTTTTCCTGTTGCAAGCAACCCTAAGTATGGTTCGCGACATCGTTCCAGTCGAGCGACGGGATGGGCATATTCATATTGTTTGCTTTATTGGCGCCGTAGTACTCGCTGTATCGGTTTTCAAGTTGGGTGTCTGGTTGTTTGCCAAACAGAAACCGGTAGCCGAACCAACGGTTCCAGCCAACTCCTGAACGCGCGGCCGATCCAAACGTTCGGCGAAGGACGAGACAATGAAGAGTCGAATTCTGCCCCGATTGCTGTATTGGCAAGGGTCATCATGGGTCAACGTTCGATAGCCCTTCGGGCCGCCAACCCGACGTTCGATGAGGGTCTGTCATTTGCCCGGTATCTCGACGAAGCGGCCGAGGGTTTCTTTCGCTTTATGCTCGGCCGCCGGTTCAGGCACATAATCGCTACGGCCTTTACCCAGCCCGACCACGACCTGTCGTACCAGAACGTAACCTTTGCAGAACGTGACAACGTCATCGTCGGAATGGTCTCGGGCTTCACCGCCGAGCAACATCGCCGTTCCTCACGCCGACCCTTGAAGCAGGCTGCGGGCCGGCGAAATCTACGGATGAGGATTGTGTTGATACTGTTTGCGCCGCTCATGCGAATCATCGACTCAATCTCCGACGGCGATTTCTACCTTCAGGCCATCGCCGTTGACAAAGAACTTCGCGGCGATGGCGTTGGCACGGTCTTGATGGACTACTTTGAACAGCGGGCTCGTGCGAGTGGAGCAACTCGACTGTCCCTTGATGTCTCAGCCAAGAATGAGGGAGCCCGTCGGTTCTACGAGCGCCGCGGGATGAGCGTCGGGTCACAGTGGCCAAAGCGCTTGCCCATACCAGCGTTAAAGTTTTATCGAATGACAAAGATGCTTTAGACTCGGAACGGTTGACATCTCTGACGGCGGATTCAAGAATGACCATGATACAATGTATGAAACGGCGCATCAGCGGCGTAGCGAGCGTCCTCACGGGGCCGCTCAACGCAACGTTAGCGGCGAAGGGGAACTATGACTCAGGATCTGCAGAGGCTTAGGGATCGCGCCCTTAGGCGCGTCGAACAATACCTTCGCACGAAAGGTACGCCCAGATTGCACATGTTCATCATTGTTTCTGCAACGGGCGCCGCGGGCTTTCTTGCCTCTTTCGTCATGCTCAAAGCGGGTGTTGGGAGCATGTGCGTTCGCTACCCGCTCGCTGTTGGCATCGCCTATCTGGTGTTCCTCGCACTGCTCCGAATATGGCTGAGCGGCTGTGCGATGTTCGACGATTCTCAAGTCGGTCCGGTTGACGCTCTCCAAGCTGTAGATGCTCTTGCGGATGCCTCACATGCAGCCGCTAGCGACGTCCCTAGCGTTGAGGCTGGAGGCGCAACCGGCGGAGAGGCCCTAGGCGCTCTTGACATGGACGAATTCCTTTTCATCGTTATTGCCGTTGCCGCGCTATGCGCTGGGTTTTTGGTCTGCCTGTATGTCGTGTGGACGGCCCCCGCGCTGCTGGCCGAGGTGCTGGTGGACGGGATTGTCATGTGCAGAGTGTATAAGAGGCTCCGAATCAACGCTCAATCCTACTGGCTGTTCGGGGCGCTACGCCGGACCTGGTTCCCAGTATTCTTGGTGGCGCTGTTCTTTGCGCTGGCGGGGTTCGCCATGCAGCAGATCGTACAGGATGCAAAATCCATCGGACCCGTAATAAGCTATATTGCAGATAAGGTCCGGTAAAACGCCCAACCGGGAATGCGGTACTGCCTAGTTACGTCCTGTATCGCACCAAGCAACCAGTTGACGCCAGCAATGATCTCAGTGTATGGTTATCATGCCACCTGATATGTGCGCATCCGTCAACCGATGCCGGATTGCGGCTGTTAAGAGAACAAGAGAGGTTGCTGCGGCCGCAGTTAGGACAAGTCGGATTGGACGGTGTGCAAGCGGACGGGCCTAGTGTGTTTGGCCGCAGTAGACCAAAGGGTTGTGGCCGTTGCTGGGAGGCTTAGAATGAAACTGTCGGGATATTTCCTTCTGTTTTCATGCCTCGTTCTTTCCTTTCACGTTCAAGCGCAAAAACCGTCGACGGCATACGTCCCGGACGAATTGCTTGTGCGGTTTAGAGAGACCACGACACCTAAGTCCATTGCCGATACCCACAAATCGCTGGGCGCCACGGTCATCAAACGCCTGGACGCCATTGGAGTCGATCACATTAAGCTTTCTGTGGGCAAAAACCCGGCGCGGGCCGTCGCAGAATACGAGAGTCTTCCGATGGTCGTATATGCCGAACCGAATTACTATCGTTACGCGCAGGGGTTGCCGCCGAATCCAGTGGTTCCAACCGATCCCCGATTTGCAGACCAGTGGGGACTCCATAACACGGGACGAGCCGTCAATGGGACTGTTGGGCTGGCCGACGCCGACATCGATGCCCCCGAGGCCTGGCGTTACCCGCTCAGCAGCCAGGAGGTCGTAGTTGCCGTTATCGACAGCGGGATATGTTTCGATCACCCGGACTTGGCGGAGGTCTTTTGGGTAAACCCTGACGAGATCCCCGACGACGGAGTCGACAATGACGGCAACGGTTACGTTGACGATGCGTGGGGATGGGATTTTGTTGGCGGACATAACGCGCCGTGGGATGAGAACAAGCACGGTAGCCATGTGGCGGGCGTCGTCGCGGCGGCCCGCAACAACGCAAATGGGGTATGTGGCGTAGTATCAAAGGTAAAAATACTGCCTCTTAGAATACTTGATTCACATGGTGTCGTGACTACGGTCGACGCCATGGCCAGCGCCTTCGGATATACCAAGATACTCAAGGACGCCGGCCAGCCCATCTGGATAGTAAACTGTAGCGTCGGCGGCCCGAACGAGTCTTCGACCGCCTACCTGGCTATCCAAGCACTGGCGGAATCCGGGATTCTTGTCTGTGCCGCCGCCGGAAATGATCCGGCAACGGACAACGACAACCCGAGCACGTCAAACTACCCATCGTCCTACACGCTTGACAACATAATCGCGGTCGCAGCCAGTGACTCACGCGACCAGTTTGCGCCGTTCTCGCACTGGGGCGCCGCTTCCGTCGATCTCGCAGCGCCCGGGGTGGATATCCTCAGCACGGTACCATACCGTATCTTTTTCGAGGACGACTTCGAGTGCGAACAAGGCAAAGTATTGACAGACTGGTGGGTTTCCGGCACAAACGCCTGGTGGGGCCTGGAGGAACTTTCTGACGGTAACTGTTGGATGTCCGACAGTCCTTCCGGATATTACGCACCCTACACGGATTCTTTTCTCGAGTTGGTGCCCACAATTACCTTTCCGCTCGGAAGCGGGGTGTCTGTAGAATTCTATTACGAGGCCTACCTCGATTTGTGTTCGGATTTCCTCAGCCCCGAAATAGTCTTCAACACCGACTGGTCTTCGTGGCTGCTAATGGGCGAGCCGATCTATGGCGGCACAGGAATATGGCAAGAGCCGCCCATCTATGTCTCCGGAGCCAGTCAAGCCGCGTTCTGTTGGTATTTCTATTCGAACGGTCTGTTTCAAAACGATGGTGTTTACCTGGACAACTTCAAGGTCAAGGTATGGCCACCCAATGGTGCATTCGATGGAACGGAGCTAGAATTCATGCCAGGCACTTCCATGGCGTCGCCCATGGTTGCCGGTGCAGCGGCATTTCTCAAGTCTGTCGAACCCGGTTTGTCTTGCGCCCAAATCAAGGCGCTTATCTTGGCTAACGTGGACCCGATAACCATGCCACCGGGGAAACAGACCCTGACCAATGGACGATTGAACCTACATAACGCCGTCCGCATGATTGACTATGACGAAGACGAGATGATTCTTGAACACGAGCTGCAGTACGGTACCGACCCACACAAACAAGACACGGACAACGACGGGCTTTCCGACGGCACGGAAGATACAAACGCAAATGGGATTCTCGATTCCTCAGAGACAAGCGCTCTGGATGGCGACACCGATGGCGATGGATTGGGGGATGGCGCTGAGATCGCGACATACGAAACCGACCCGCTGCTCGCCGATACGGACGCCGACGGCCTGGATGACGGCGCTGAGGTGGCGACCCACGGGACCGATCCGCTGCTCGCCGATACGGACGCCGACGGCCTGGATGACGGCGCCGAGGTGGCGACCCACGGGACCGATCCGCTGCTCGCCGATACGGACGCCGACGGCCTGGATGACGGCGCCGAGGTGGCGACCCACGGG
>DUZM01000177.1 GCA_013349485.1 Candidatus Hydrogenedentota bacterium
AACGACCTTCTTGTTTCGCTGCGCTCAGCAGAAGCGTATCGACCAACCGTTTGGAGTATGGGCGCAGCCAAGCGGCGCGCCATGAACTGGGGGGCCGTATTGTGGATCGTCGTGGCGCCCCTTGGGTTGCTATGCGTCCGTGAGCGTCTTCGCGCGCAAGGGGGACGCCGATTCGCGCTCGGGGCCGTGCTCATGCCGGCTGCTTTGGCCGCGGCCCTCGTCGGCGCAGGGCGCTACGGCACAACACACCGGGGAGAGATCGCGGAGGCCGGATCATTCGACATGCTTACGGCATACCACTCGCTCGACAATGCCGTGGACGCGATCGTAAGAAACGCTGACTCGCCTTTCATCACCGGCGAGCCATTGCTGCCTCTGCTTGAAAACGGACTAACCAACGTCAAGGTCGAGGATTACGAGACAACCTTGTCTAAGGGTGATAGACCGGGTGAGTTCGAGATTGCCGAAGAGAACGGCGTCGTGGTGGTCAAACTATACGACTATAACGGGAACCCGATGTACATCGAGCCCGTGCAGGAATGGTGGCGTAGGGCGAAGAATGACCACGAGTGGCAATACGACCACGCGCACTTGAAATCAAGCTACCCCTGGCTTGCGGCCTTTCCGTTCCATTACACCGCCGAGACAATGCAGCAGCAGGTGTTTCGGGAACTCAAGGCCCGAGATGCCAGAGGCTCGGGAGGCCGTACTGAGTACGACAAGGAGACACTGCGCCCAGAGAAAGTGAAGGTGCTCGTTGGGCAATTGTGGCGCGAATGCCGCGATGTCCGCCGCAATTGGAGAGCCTATAACCGGCAAGGCCGGCAAAAGATTGCTGATAAACTCGAGTTCCTAACAGGTTTCCGTTTTCCGGACGAAGAGGGCTTATATACGAAATGGCGCGAGTGGTTGGCCGAGTATGAGCACATGCACCGATCCGTGTGGCTGCGAGAGGCATTCGAGAGTGCCGCGTCGGAAGGCATTCGACGCTGCATCGCGCTCGAACTCGTGCGAACGTCCGACGAAACGTATCTGAAGGTACTGTTGGCCGACCTCGAGGTCGATCTGGATGAGGTGGCCGCGGACCCGCCGTCTGACCAGGCCGACTCGCGACTTGCCAGCGCTCTCGCCACGTCGGTCTTGCTGGCCTATATGGGGCGAGAAGAAGGCGAAGCCTTTATCGAGCGGTTTCTGTATGCATTTGGTCATGATGAAACCTTGCTGAAGCGCGAACGATTGGGCGTGGACCCCATCTGCGCGCTGGCCAAACTCGACAGTCCTCGCGCGACTTCGATTTTTCTGCGCGCGTGGGGCAACGCCCCGGGACAACCGCTTTTTCTGATGCGCGCGCCTTTGTTCTACGAATGTTGTATCAAGCATGCCAACGAATTGGCGCCGCTTCCCGTCGAACTCATCGAGGACGTATCCACTCATGCCGCCACTCAAGACGTTTTGCCTTACAAGGCCTTTCTCGCCCGCACGCTTGGAGCGATGACGAGTATCATGCCTCCCGACGATGTCCACGACGAAGCACGCATGAGCGTTTTTCTAGCGGACGTGAGAGCCTGGTGCGCCAAGCCGCCGCAGGCGTAGCAACGCACACGAGAGCGTATCCCTCCCGCCGCGTTGGCTCCTGCGCGGCCGCATGTTTCTTCGAATGTGTGTGGCCGCCGCTCCGGGAGGCGTGCTATGATATTGGCCGACTGCCAGTGCCGGAAGTCCGCGAGTGATAGTGCTTAGAGGGCGCGAAATAGGCGCCGCTCAATAGGAGCTGAACCCATGTCACACGTTATTAAGCTGCCCGTCTTGACCTGGAAAGAAGGGGAAGTTTACGTCGCCGATTCCCCAGCAGTGCGCATCGCCAGCCAAGGCGATACGGAACAAGAAGCTCTTGACAATCTCAAAGAGGCGATTGAACTCTATTTTGAAGACGGCGCCGCACCGGAATTGCCGGTATGTGAAGTTGCCCACGCCTGTGAACTCGAGGTAAGTCTTGCCTCCTAGACCATTGCCAGCGAGAGAGATTGTGAGGCGACTCGAACGCCTCGGTTTCCGCAGAGTTCACCAACGTGGAAGCCATCTCAAGATGCAGAAAAAGGGCGAAGGCACAACCCGAACAGTCGTTGTGCCCATGCACCGCAGAGATATTGCGATTTCAGTAATCGGTCGCATTCTCCAGCAGGCCGGCATCGAATGGGAAGACCTCAAGTCGCAAAAATAGGGCGCTGAATGGATAGACGTGGAGGGGAGCTTTCATGAGCGGCGAGGCGGCGGAGGCCGGGCGTATCCCGACGTTGCATGTAGTGGCGGAGTCGATTCCGCAGGCGCATTTCCGGGCTATGAAGGCGGTGTGGGAACAGGGTCTCGCCATCCGAACCGAATACGACCGCAAGGACGACTCGGGCAGCTACATCGACCCCCCGAGCCGCGATGCACGGGTGTTGATCGAGGTCAAGGACCCGTTTGCCCAGCCGCGTTACGCGCCGCTGTCGTTTTGCGAAATCGGGACGTATATCGCCGAGGTCATGGGCATTAAAGACCACCTGGTCTTGCCTATGGACAAGCTCAAAGAGGCGCGCACCGGCGAGTTGTCGGCCCAGGAATGGCCATATACCTATCACCAACGCCTGTTCGCACACCCGGACGTCACCGGGGCAACCGTGGACCAGCTTGCGTTGGCCGTCGAGCGCATCGCGCGGACTCCCTATTCGCGCCGCGCCATTGCTACGACCTCCGTGCCCAATGTCGACCCGTTCCTCAAGGAAGACGTACCGTGTCTGCGCGAGATGCAACTGCGCTGCCCGGAAGACGAGGAGGGCAACCTGGTGCTCAACATGAACACGGTGTGGCGGTCCCGCGACCTATATAAGGCCTGGCCGGACAACGTCATCGGCATCACGTTTCTGCAGCGCGTGTTGGCGGACGAGATCGCCGAGAAGAGCGGCAGAAACGTCCGCGTCGGCAGTTACGCCGACTTCTGTTTCTCGCTGCATATCTATGGCCAAGACTTCTCGGCAGTCGGCGGCGACGCCGAACGCGGCCTACAGAGCTTCTTCGACACGTTCGACGAAGAAACCTACCTGGCCCGATCGCTCGAAAGCGAATCCGCCAAGGAAATGCTCGTCCTACCCCAACTGAAAAACCTCCTCACCGACCGCCAGCGCGAGCAATGGCGATTCCCGCCCGAATCCATCGCCATCCTCGAACGCCTGATCAACGACCTCGAGCAAGGACGCCTCACGGCGTAGAATTGAAGGCAACGGGCTGCGAAGCCGCGGCATTGAACGCGGCGCGAGCGACTCTATGGCAGATTCCTGAGTCGGAAACATGACAGGTCCTGTTTGCGGTTGCGACAGAGCAAAGCACTTTGTATGCGCAAGTTGCGGCGCTAATGGGAGGGAGCGCGAGATGAAGCCGTGGCAGAAACTTGAGAAACTGAGTATTTCGCTGACGGTCGTGGGATTTCTCGGATTGGGCTTCTGCAAGGTTCTTCAGAAAGCGCTGGGCATGAGCGAGAAGCAATTCCTGGCAACACCTGCCGGCGGCCCCGCAATCTGGACGCTGTCGGGGGCCTTTCTTCTGGGGCTTTTTGTGCTAATGCCTGTCTGCCTTTGCGTTAGGCAAAGAACGGAAGGGGGTCTTCCCGGACCCAGACTTCCAGATTGGCTTGGCTGGATCGTGACGATAGTCGCGTACGTTCTTCTCGTCATTGTGTTATTGGTTGTCGCTATAGGGTTGGGCGTTTACTTTTTCCTACAATGAAGACACCGAATCCCGAGTCGGAAAATGACAAGGCGGTATTTGGGGAAGGAAAACAGATGAAGCTCAGTGACGAAGAAAGAGAGATTCTGGAATCTGTCGAGCGCGGTGAGTGGCGCAGAATTCCGGATTTCCGCAAGGAAGTCGGCCGCTACCAGGAGTACGCAAAAGCAACGCTGCGGAAGGACAGGCGCGTCAATATCCGGATGACTGAACGGGATTTGGTTCGTTTCCAGAAAAGAGCCCTCGAGGAAGGCCTTCCTTATCAAACGCTAATCTCGAGCATCTTGCACAAGTACATTAACGGCAACTTGGTTGATAAGGAGCGCTAGAAGGCGGCTGCCCCACAAGGCTTGGCTCCCGTTTCATGCTTTTGCTGCGGATGGACGCACCCCACGAACGTCGCGATGCGTCTCGCCGCAGGTGTGTTATTTCTGTGTTTCCGCCTCCGCTTTCTTCTGTGGCGGCTCGAGGGTGGCGGCAATGCCGCGAACCGTCGGTGGTTTCCCTTCCTTACGATCGATCTCGAGACGCTGGCGCGTGTTCTCGGGGCCGAACGCGTCGGCCACGTCGCACACCGGTTGTCCCTCGACGACGGCCAGCCGTGGTCGCTCAAGCTTCTTATGCTCCTCGATGCCGCCTTTGAGGGTGCACACTTGGAGGTGCGTTTTGACGTCGTCTTTCAAACCCAAGGCGTCACGTGACAGCGAAAGCACTACGGCGCCCTCGTTGATCGTGATTGACTGCTCTTCGGGAAGACTCCTTTGGATTTGGCGCTCTTCGAGGAGGTCAAGAACATCGAGATACGGGTAGGCCGCATTCGGAAAACCGGACGCCGAGAATCGGCTTATAGTTTCGCCATTTTGGTCAATGATCTCGACATGGTACTGACTCTTGTCTCCTTGGTCGAACCAGTGACGGATGATTACCTTCCGTTCGGCACCGCGATCCCACTCGGTGGACGGCGTGATTTGGCGGTGGCCGATTTCAGGCGAGTCGTGATCGAACAAGAAAATCGCGTCTTGAAAGGTCAGTCCGTGGAGGTCGCGGCCGGAGCCGAACCCGAGCCTAAGGTAGAGGCGCTCTTCGCCCCATTTCGCCGAAAGGCTCGTCAGATCCCGCGCCAAGTCCGTATTGAATTTGAACTCCTCTTGCGAGGCCTCAGTCCCGTATGTCTGCAGCCAATCGGCTGGCGGGTCCGTAGCCAGGCGATCTTCCTCGCGCCAGATAACGGCTTGCGCCTGCCCGCGCAGTTCGCGCGTCTTGACATTTCCGAGGGCCAAGAAGGCCTGGTCGAGGTCGTCTACGGACGGATCAAGCGACAACATCGCAACGCGATAGCATGCCTCGTCGTAAAACCGCGTGTCGGGAAACTCGGCCAGCAGCTTTCTGAACGCGGCAATCCCTTCAGCGGCGCCCGCCGTTTGCGCCAGCCGCTCCGCGTCGCTCAACAACCGTGCCTCGTCATCGCGCCAGACAATCGTCACGTGCTTGGTATCCAGGTCGAGGATGCGGACAGTGCTCTCCTCGCTCTCGAAATCGACTGTTCGATAGGCAACCCGGTTGCCTTTCGGCGCAAACGCCGGGCACAGGACGCCCAGCGGCTCATTGGTCAACCAAGTCGCATTCCCGGTGGCTGTGTCAACAGCGGCGATCTGGCGTCCCAAAGCCCATTCATGAGCGATTATTTCTTCTGGAAGATGCTACGGCATAGCAGTGACGGCCACGGTCTTGCCGTCTGGGCTGACGCTCGGCCGCACCATAAGCTGAATGTGCTCCAAGAGTTTGATGGACTTCTGTGTTTTCATCGAGTACGCGTATAGGACTCCGACCTCGTCCGACTCTTCTGTGTCCAGAAGATAGATGACTCGTTCTTCATCCAGCCACGTCGGCCACCACAGTGAACGGCCGGGCGGGCCAGTCAGAATGGTCTCTATCGCGCCCGAATCAGCGTCCAAGAGTAGGACGGCCTCCGCCGCTTCTCTCTCTGAGCCGGACACCTTTATCTCGGGCTCCGCGTTAGTGAACAGGATTCGCCTGGTACGAGGCGCCACAGAGACAAATCCTATCGTCTCCTTTTGCTCCAACAAAACCATATCCGCGCTGCTGTCTCCCAGCGTACGCTCATGAATCTCGGAGGTTCTGTAAGGTAGGTTTTCAGGAAAGCGTTCGGTGATGTAATAGAGGCGCTTGCCGTCGTTTGAAACGTCGTAACTGTATGCCAGGGTCTTCTCGGCAAGACGTGTGAGATCCCCTGACTTCAAGTCCAATTGGACCAGATCCAAATACTCATCGCTTTGTCCGTGCTGCTTCGCGAGCAATATGGCCTCTCCTCCGTTAAGATACTTGCAGGCCAGGATTTCCTTGTCGCTGAGCATGGTGGTTTGGCTGGTCTCGGTGTCCCATTGCCAAAGCTTCATGTCGCCTGGGCCGACAAACGCCAAGTACCGGCCGTCGGGGCTCCAGGCGATCATCTCATAGCAACCGGTTAGAAGGAGCGCGAAGAGCACAAGCGCAATGGTGACGCGGCTTGACATGACTAGGTCCTCCCTAAAGGTACACGTCCTTTTTTGAGACGTCGGAGCGTCGGATCGAGTCCCATTTCCCTCGCGGCAGCGGTATCGCCGTATTCCGTGCGCAGCGTTTCGTAGGTCTCGAGTGCGGCGTCCCACCGCGCAGCATGGAGGTTGTCAAGCATTGCACGCTTGAGATCCTCGGCGGCGACCTCTCGGAAAAGTCCTTGCGCCTGCTGCGGCGAGACCGCGCTCATGACAATCACGGGTTGCACGAGCACCCTTGAGAAAGCGGCCGGATGCTGCGCAGGCTGACCGCCGCGAGCCCATACGCAAAGCAACGTCCCGGTGATACCCGTCAGCGCGCCCAACAGAAACAATGCGGCCTGTGCCTGCCAACGGAAACGTGAGAAGAAGGGCCTGCACCGTTCCGTTTGGGCCGTAAGAACTTGCTCGCGATCTGCGAGCACCCTTTCACACTGGCCAACGAACGCGGGATCGGCCTCCGGCGCCTCGATGTGCCACAGTCTAAGCGCCTCGGACATCGCTTTCAGCCCGCGCAACTGAACGGCGCGGGCCGGCTCGAGCTCGAGGCGCCTCTCGAGCCCTTGGCGTTCCTCTGGGCTCAGTTCCCCGTCCAGGTAGGCAGACAGACATTCGGCCCAGGCATCTTCCGACTCGGGCGGCTTCCAAC
>DUZM01000260.1 GCA_013349485.1 Candidatus Hydrogenedentota bacterium
ATGTCCCGCGCCGCATGTCCAGGTGCAATATCATGCCTTCGAGTCGCTGCATCGCGGCGTCGCGGTACTTCAAATCGCCGGTTTCGTCGTAGGCGGTGCAAAGGGAATAGAGCGGGCCGGCCTCCGAGCGCGCAGAACTGGTGATGCCCACGCGGCTGCGGACGGCGAAATCGGCTATAGCGAGCACGTCCTTGCCGGCGTCCGGGTCGCCGGTGAGTTTGTGGTACAGGTCCAGTCCGGCCGCGCGCAGGGTCTTCGGGTCTGGTCCGGCGACGTGGTTATCGCCGTAGCCGTGCATCCCGCCGGCCCAGTCTTTGCCGGGAATCTCCGAGTGGATAATGGCCACATCCATAATATGGCGGCATACGTCGACGGCCATGTCGTACCAGAGCCGGTCGCCGCTCATGAACCACTCGCCCCATAGGCCGAGCATCCGCTCATAGTAATTGTTCGCCCAGGCGCGGCGGTTGGGCGGGCTGTCCGGGAAATGGCGGACGCCGAAATGCTGGCCGTGATCCTCCCATCGCCTTCGTTTGGCCGCGACCTCGTCGGTCATATATGCATGCAGCACCGGCACGTTGTCGTGGGGCTTGGCCGGGCCGATCACGCCGGTCGCACAGAAGTACGCATGGTTCTGTAGAATCGGCGGTTGGCGGACGGTGGCCGCGAGCTGTGCGGGATCGGTTTGACCGCCCAAGGCGAGCCATATTTCGTGGCTTTTGGCTTCCCCTTGCGTGAACACAACCGGGGCCTCGCCGCCCGCGCACAGGTCGACCGTCAACACCTCGCCATCGGCGGAGGCGGCCTTCGGAAACAGTTCTCGGAAATTACGCACAACGATCGCGCCGTTGTCCCAGGCCAGAAACATGGGCGCGAGCGCATCGACCGGCGCGCCGTCAAGTTCCCGCACCGTTTCCGAGCGCTGCACCATCCGGAAGCGGCCGTCAACAGCTCCCGACGGCGCCGTCAGGTTCTCGGGAGGAGCAGGGAGGCGCAACCGGACCTTCAACCCGGAGACGGGGAGGTCCTCGAGCGTGTCATTGAAAAGGCGGAACCAGAGCTTGATATATGGCAGGTTCGCATAGGCGGAGCACCGCAGCGTGAAGGCGGCGGCGTTCCCGTCCGGCCCGCGGAAAACCCCCGCCATATCCGTCGTAACCCGAAAAGGCCCCGAGACCGCAACATCCACGGTTTCCACAGTGCCTCGTATGGCCTCTCCCCTGCACTCAAGCGACACCTCGATGGACTCGATACAACGTTTCCCGCGATATTCGGCCCCCTGGATCGGGTTGCCGGGCTGACAGGTGAACTCGAGTGGGCCGGTGTTGACGCGGACATCGTCGCCCCGTTGAGAAACCTTAACCTTTTTCGAGAAGGCAGCGCGGCCATTTTCGAACTCGAGTGTCAATGCGTCGCAGTCGGGCTTGACAGGAAAATCAAAGAGGATCCATTTGACCGAGTTGTTCGGCCAGAAGCCGGTGGCCGTTTTCTGCGCGGGGAATCGCTTGCCCCCACCGGCGGCAAGGCGGACCTTTTCAACGTCTAGCACCTTGCCCGCATGCAGCGGGACGCCGGTCTGCGCCGGGAAGCCGATGGCGGGCACGCCCGCGGGCGCGGAGACTCCGAGTGCGACGGTCTGGTTGGGCCACGGGTCCCCGAACGGCGGCAACGGCCAACGCCGGTTATGGACCTCGAGCACCTTGCGCTCCGTGGGCCGTTTCCCTGCCGCTGGGTCGGTGTCCCGATGGGTATCGCCGTCCGTCAGGAATAGGTCGCCCCAATACACGTGGGTAAGGAAGTTGAACGCGTCGGGGTCTTCGTCGCGTGAGGCAAACGTTCCGGACGCGTAGAAGTCCTCCTCGAGGACGGTTGTCGAGGCGACGTCGTCCTGGACAATCAACGTCAGCACGAATTCTTGCCCCGGCTCGACGGGCAGCTGGACTTTGCGTCGGGGCGCCGTTCCACGCCAATGACCCTCGAGCACCGGGTCGGCAACGTCGCTTTCCCAAACCACCTGATCATCGACTAGGACGCGTTTAAACCGATGCCCAATGAAGCCCTCGGCCGACATATAGTAGGCCATGTGCCCACCGGGTCGCCACGAGTAGGTATGATAGTCGTCCGAGCAATAGAAGAACATGTAGACGGGCCCCTGCCAGCCGGCAGGAACCGTCACCGTTCGTGATACCGACGCGAAATCGCCCGCGCGGCTCGGCTGCCACGGATGCCGCATGGCAAGGAGTTCACGGTGGTCGTACCGCATCCGCCACGGCCCTTGCGTTTCGCGCGTCCACCCGTCCTCGAGGTCGAGTGCCATGACGCAGTCCGGAAGCGTGGCCTCTGCCGCCCCGCCCGCTGTGATGAGAAGAAGCAAGTACAACATGGGCTGGTTCCCCTCCACGCTGGGTTTCTCTTGCCGCGGCCATGGTATAGCAGACGCCTGAAACAGCGTTCAATAGCCTTTCACGCCGCCCAAATACGCGCGTATAGGCGTGACGACCGGTGTGCACGCTTCGCGTTCATTTTGAACGCGCACTCATTCGGCACGGTCCCTTTGCGCCTGGGCCGGGGCAGCCCGCGCCCCGATGCGCAAGCGTACTCAGTGGGTACGGCGCCATTTGCTGGTTCGGCCCCTTGCGCGGATTTGGCACTCGCTGGCTGCGGACATCCATCCGAACCGAGTCGGCATCACGGCGCCGTTGCTTGTCTGCACGCCTCACCCACGTACGCTTTGACGCGCCGGGCACTCGGGGATATACTCCGGTGTCATGAGCGAGGAAAACCTGGTGAGCGAGAAGCCGCGCGTGAGCGTCATCATCCCGTCGTGGGACGGGTATCGCGACGGATGCGTGCCGCGTCTGCTTGAAAGCATCGAATCGCAAACGTTCCAGGATTTCGAGACCCATGTGGTCAAGGGCGTTTCGCCGCAAGGGAAGGCTATCAACGACGGCGCCGCGCGCGCGCTGGGGGACATCTTGATCATTCTGGACGACGACAGCCGCTTGGCCGATGAGACGGTGTTTCAGAAGCTGGTGGGGACGCTGGACGCGGACGCCTCGATCGGCATGGCCGGCGCCAGCATTGTCGTGCCGCCCGACGCAAGCGGTTTTCAGCGCCGCGCCGCCCGTCAGTTTCCTCGTTTCAATACGCCCGTGGTAGATGCGATTGCCGACAGCGATTTCGCGTGTCACGGCTGCTGCGCCATCCCGGCGAGAGTCTTTGCCGAAGTCGGCCGCGAAAGACAGGATATCATACGGGGACTTGACCCGGACTTGCGCGTCCGGCTCCGAGCGGCAGGATACCGGGTGGTGTTGGCCCCCGGGGCCTGCATCTATCACCCGCTGCCGAACGGTTGGGGGCCGCTGTTGCGCACGTTTTTCCGGAATGGCTTCGGCTCGGCGTATGCGCGGAAGTTTCATCCCGACAGCGTCTATGAAACCCATGAGAAACCCGGCGCGGATACGTCGCGGGCCCGGATCAGCCTGGGCTATCGCGCGATGCGATTTCCGCTCCGGCTGGCGAGGGCGCTCCTTCGGGCGCAGTTCCTGCGGTTTGCGGCGTACCTGGCGTATGCCTGTGGGTATTTCTGGGGGGTGTTTTGCGCAAAGGAGGAGGCCGTTGGACGCGGGGCCTAGGCTGAAAGCCGCCGTCAAGCGGGCTTTGAAGCACGGCGCGGCTATTCCGGGAAAAGTTGTCCGTTGCGCCGAGCCGTGCCTGCGCATTCTGACGTATCACAGTGTCGGCACGCGCAAACACGACATGAACGTGGCGCCCGAGGATTTCAGGGCGCAGATGGAATGGCTCGCAGCCAGTCACGAGGTACTGCCTTTGGCGGCAGGCGTCGAGGCGGGACGCGGAATCGCCGTGACGTTTGACGACGGCTACCGCGACAACCTGACCAACGCCGCGCCCGTGCTCCAAGCGCTCGGCATTCCCGCGACCGTGTTTGTGGTGACCGGACGCCTCGGCCAAACCCTGGATCTCGGCGACCACGCCGGTGCAAGCGGACTCATGACCTGGGATGAAGTCCGCGAGATACGCCGCATGGGCGTGTTAGTCGGCGCACACACGGTAAGCCACCGGCGACTCGCCGCGTTGAACGAGGCGGAACAGCGTGCCGAGATCGAAGGCGCCGCGAGGCATATCGAGCAACACTTGGGACAACCCGCTGCGGGGTTTGCCTACCCCTTCGGCGCCGCCGCGGACTATAATGCCCTCAGCGTACGGATTGTGCGCGAATGCGGTTTCCCGGTCGCGGCATCGAACCGCTACGGCGGAAACCGGCCGGGCGCCGACCGATGGCAACTGCGGCGCATTTGGATCGACGCGACCGATACGTTGCCCACGTTCAAGGCAAAGGTGAACGGCGAATTGGACCTCCTGGCACTCTTGGATTCCCGCGTCGGCCTGTGGTGCCGCAGGGCTTTCAATCGGTCGCTCGGAATCCGTTGACGGCAAACGCAATGGCGGCAAACACGATGGCTTTACGGGGAGCCGGTAACCGATGATTTGCGAGACTGCGGTTTCGGATTCGGAGAGACGAAAACGCGGCCTCCGGCGTACCGGCGGCGCGGCGACGATTACGTTGGACAGTGCGAATGGGTATCTATAGACTAAACTATTCAAAATGTGGTTATCACGGCGCGCGTCTACTGGCTTCACCCGATGGCTGTTGTTGCGTATCTGATTAGGAATACATGCGTTATCCATAATCTGTGTGGTTGCGCGGGTACGGGCGCTGTGATATACTCGCTGTAAAGAATGAAGTGGTGCTGGCAAAACCGGTGAGGGCATCCTAAGATGGCGGACATACTCAGCCAGGACGAGGTCGACCTGCTCCTGAGTGCCGTGAGCGAAGGCGAGATAGCCGCCGAAGAAGAAGAGAAAGCCTTCGAGCCGATATCCGGCCGCGACATGACGACGTACGATTTTCGTCGCCCGGAGCGTGTGTCGAAAGAGCAATTGAAAGGGTTGCAGAGCTTTTTCGAGGCGTTCGCGCGCGAGCTGAGCATCGTACTTCCCCCATTTCTGCGGACGGTCGTCCGCGTCGATCTAACGTCAATCGACCAGTTAACCTACGATGAGTTCATATTGTCCGTGGCGCGTCCGACTTCGCTGTCCGTTGTCGACATGTCCCCGCTGGAAGGCAACGCCGTCGTAGAACTGAGTCCGGCCCTGGTGTTTCCCATCGTCGACCGACTGCTCGGCGGCAGAGGCCTGAGCCTGGGCGAGCCACGGGAACTGACGGAGATCGAGAACCGCGTCGTCCACCGGATTGTCGGCATTATTCTTGATTGCTTCCGCCGTTCCTGGGAAACCCTAGTGGAGTTCAATCTCAGCATAATCCAGCAAGAGAGCGACCCGCTGATCGTTCAGATCGTAGCGGGCAGCGAGATGATCATCCTCGTCGGCTACGAAGTGCACATCATGGAAACGGTCGGGTCGATGAACATGTGTATCCCGCTGATGGTGCTCAATCCCGTTTTAGATCGGATTTCGCAGCAGACCCACATGGTTCGGAAGATGGGTCCGGAAATGGCGGCGCTAACGCGGAAACAAATCGAGCGCACGGTGCGCCGAGTCCGCGTGCCGTTCGAAGCAATACTGGGTCACGCCCGTCTGCCCGTCGAGGAATTGGCGAGGTTGCAGGTGGGCGACGTGGTCCAATTGGATTCGGATGTCAAAGAATCTATCATTATTGAAGTCGGCGGGTTAGAGCGGTTCAAGGCCCGCCCGGGGCGTACAGGGGAATTGAGCGCGGTGCAGATATCCGAACTGCTTCGCGACTGAGAAGGCGTGTCGTGAATACCGGTGCCTCAAACGTCATTGCGCAAGGCTATCTGAAAGGCGCGTTCGACGTGCTCGACGCGTTGCTGTCGCTCTCGTTCGTCTACGACGTCTCTGATATGAACGATTTGGCGCCCGACACGCTTGCGGGGTTGCTCGAGAAGCACTCCGTCATCATGCAAGCGCGACTCAAGGGAGGGCTTGGCGCGGTGGCGATGTTGTTCGCCAGGAACGACATGGCACAGCTTGCCGCGTTGGTGGCCGGGCAGAAAGGCGCGGGAGAAGGCGAACTGGGCCCAGAAGATCTCGCCACGTTGCGCGAGGTTTCTGAGTCTTTTCTGGGCGGTGGCATCAACAATCTGAACGACAAATTCGAGAAAAACCTCGAACTCGAGAACATCGACCTTACCGTTGGCGGCCCCGAATCCGCGGCCGCTTTGTCGGCCTTGTTGGGGGACGCCGTGACGGCGGCCCGGCTCCAGTTCTCCGCCGAGCCCGACATTGACGGGACGGCCGTGCTGCTCTTTGGACAGCGATTGGAGGGGGAAGTGCCTCAGGAACTCGTCGAGCTGCTGTTCGGCGAGGAGGCCGAAGAGGACGCCGCCGCTCGGGTCTCCGAATCGCCACAGTTGTCTGAAGCGGAAATGAGCGACATTCTCAGTGGATTCGGCCCCGAGGAAGAGGCCGAACAAGGGGCTTTGGCCGAAGTGGCCGAGATCCCAGAGAACATCGAGCGGGTCCTGGACATCGAGTTGACGGCTACGGCGCGGCTCGGGAGCGTCGAGATGCCCATTGGCGAGATCTTGGCGCTTGGTCCCGGCTCGATCATCGAGGTGGGCCACCTCGTGGACGAACCCATCGAACTCCTCGTGAACGGCAAGCTTATCGCCCGGGGCGACGTGGTGGTCGTGGACGAGAAATTCGGATTGCGAATCACTGAGATCATCAGTCCCGAAGAGCGGATTGAGAGTCTGCGTTGAAGGAACTCGAGGAAAAAGAACTCTGGGTTCGCTTTAAAGAACGCGGCGACGAGGCGGCGCGCGAGAGGCTTATCGTCGGCCACATGCGCATTGTCAACTACATTGCCGGGCGCATGGCCATTCACGTACCGCCCAGCGTCGAGTTA
>DUZM01000234.1 GCA_013349485.1 Candidatus Hydrogenedentota bacterium
AGCAGAAGTTGTTCTCATCCGTCGCACGGAAAAGGATCAGAAAACCCTCGGGCCCGCCCTTCTTCATGGCCTGGACGGCAAACGTATAGTCGCCCCATCCTGGGTCCCCGCACAGAATGTGGGCATCGCTTTGCGGCCTGGTGACGAAAATCTCGTCGCCCTCGATGTTCCATGAACCGTTTACGAGCGTCCAGCCTTCAGGCACTGTCGATGGCGCTTCCTCGAAGCTGGGGCCCCGCACCAATTGGCCCCAGAGCCCGTCCACAACTGAATTGTAGATGTGCTCGAGGAACTGCCCATAGATGAACGGAGGCACCTCTCCCACCTGGCGCGCCGGATCCACCACAATCTCATCGATGGGCGTAGCCGGCGCCACAAGCCTGGAGAGCACTACGAGGCCCAGCAAGGTTGTTATGGCCCATCTCCTCCGTTTGTTAGATGATGCGACTTCTTGTGCGTTTACTCCTGCCTGGCCTTATCTCCCGCCGCAGGCTTTCAGGCAGGCGTTGAGATAGCCGTAGGATTCCGCGGCGATGATGGCGCATCGGCTTAGCTCGTATTCGCCCGCGCCGATGATCTCGAGGTTGACGGCGCCGTCGTAGCTCCCCTCGACCATGACGCGACAGTAGCCCATGAGATCGATGTCGCCACGGCCGCAGGCCTGCAGTTCGGGCGGCCCGGGCGGCGGCCCGAGGCCCTTGCAGTCGCGGATGTGAATGTGCCTGACACAGGACATCACTTCCTTCAGCGCATCTTTCGGCGCCTCGCCCGCCCGATGGATGTGGCTCGGATCCATGTCGATGCCGAACGCCCTCGATTTGATCGCAGCCATGGCCGCGCGCGTTGTCGGCGTGTTCCAAATGGCCGCGCCGACATGCGCCTTGACGCACAGGCTCACGCCGAACGGCTCCGCCTTTTCGGCCATCTTTGCGAGCATGTCAATGGTGCGTTTTAGGTCGTCGGGATTCTCTTTCGAGCCGCCGGGGCCGACGTTAACGACGGGAACGCCGATCGCGGCAGCCGCCTCGAACGCCTTCATAAGCCGGCCTTCATCAAGCGCCCCTTCCTCCATCGCCGTGATCGGCAGTTCAAGTTCGTCGGCGATCGCCCTGATGTCTTTGGCTTGGCTTTCCCAATTATCCAGGCAGAGATGCTCGCACATGCCTTCGAGGGCGGCTATTTCCGCGCCATCATAGCCGGCCCATTTGATATGTTCCATGGCGGTGCGGAAATCGTATGTAGCGAACAGGACGGTGTTTACGCCCAACTTTATCATACCCGCGTCTCCCATGATTCCCGGACTATCGTTTCTGGAGCTTCTGCGCCGTGCCGATCGAGCCGATGCGCCGTTCGAGCCCTATCTTATGCAGCTCGATGGGGTTGCCTTTCCCGGTTTGACGGCAGCGTTTCTCGAGCCATGCATCCATCCTGTTCCGGAGCAGGTGTACAACTTGCGGCTCCGTGTCGGCAAGGTTGGTAAGTTCCTCCGGATCTTCGACTAGATTGTAGAGTTCGACGGGCGGCTTGCCGTGAAAATCCGGCTCGAGCGCCTCCCAGAATTTCCAGATGGGCGTGCGCCACCCTTGTTTACGCATCCAAGTGCATTCGCTGATGTAGAACTCCGAGCGCGGCGTTCCTTCGGTATCAGTGAAGTACGGTTTCGAGGATTTGCCGTCGAATGCCACGCCTTTGGCCAGCCGCTTGAGTCCGCATATATCGAGAATTGTCGGCACGAGGTCCTCGAGCAACGTGTACGCCTGGCTCCGCACGCCGGCCGGGACCTTGCCCGGCCAGTAGAAGATCAGCGGCACAATCAGCGTAGGTTCATATAGGCCGTGGTGATCGAAAAAGATCTCGTGGTCGTACAGCGTCTCGCCGTGGTCGCCTGTGATAATGACGAGGGTACTGTCGAGAACGCTCAGTTCCTCGACACGTGTAATGATCCGCTGGATACAGGCGTCCATATAGGCGATTTCGCCGTCATATTGGGCAATCACGTGGTCTTTATCGCGGATACCCGGCGGCATCCAGGACGCGTGAAAATCCGCAAACGGTTTGAAAGCGAAAACCGGCTTCATTGTGTCCGCCAGCTTCCTCGAACAAGGGTTCTTCGAGTAGAACATCGTGTCAAAAGGCGCGGGCGGCAGGTAGGGGGCATGCGGGTCCATGTGGCGCAAAAACAACAACCACGGTTTGCCGGATTTGTGCAACCTGTCGAGCGCCGGCAACGCTACTTCGTTGAGACTCTCGGCTTTCCTCGTCGGCCGCGCGTCCCAACCCCCGCCCCACATTTCGTAATCGAGATACTGGTCAAATCCCCGATAGAACCCGCCATGGCCTACACACACCGACTTGTAGCCCCCCTCCTTGAGCAACTCGGGCAGCGTCGGCTGGTCCTTCGCCATGGGTCCCAGCGCCTGCAAAGCCACCTGCTGCGTGGCGATAACGTCGCGCCCCGTAAGCATCGAGACGTAAGCCGGCGTAGTAGGAATATACGCGCTGAACGCGTTCTCGAACAGCAGGCCACCGGCCGCAAGCTTGTCCATATTCGGCGTGGTCAGCCGCCAATACCCGTAGCAACTCATGTGATCCCGACGAATACTGTCAATGGCGAACACTAAAATGTTCGGAGGTTTCCTCGGCATATCTCATTCCTTCCGCTATACGCCCTGGTGGCAAAATTCCGTTCAAGAAACGCCCCTTGCGTTTCCCTGCGCCAGGGATCGTTCCTCGCATGCCGTCATTGCGAAGAGCGAGTCCGCGAGCGACGCGGCAATCTCGTTCCTACCCCGGATGAGTCGATATGTCCCGAACAAGATTGCTTCGTCGAGGACCCGCCAATAGCGCTTTGGGAAACTCTTGCGGGAAAAGTCATCTCAGGATCACAACGGTATTCTCGTGCCAGGACCGAATGGCCGCTTCGATGACTTTCTGGGCCTTGAGCGCGTCCTCGCCGGAGGCGTCGATTTGGTCGGGTCTAACCTTCTTCAAGTTCTGGTCGATCCATACGCCTATCCGATCCGCGAAAGTCTCGCCGAAGTGTGTCATCCCGCCCAAGTGGTGGTAATGCTCGGCCTCGGACCCGTTTCGGCTCGTGAAATACAATTCTTCACAGGCTTCCTCGAGAACGAATCGGCCTTTGCTGCCCGTCACTTCGCATCGCTCGAGACCGAACCCGCCGCCCGCGTCGTAGCTGCCCGTGAGGTGACCCACCACGCCGTTCTTAAACAGCATATTGACTTGCGCGTTCGACCAGCACCGCCGCTTCTTACCGTCGCGGGTCTCGCCGCGAAGCAGGAACGCATGGACGGCTTTCACGTCGCCACAGAAATAGCGCATGACGTCGATCGAGTGCGGGTGAAGTGCGCGCAGGTGGAAATGCGGCGATGTCTCGTTCGGATTGTCGATCCACATGGTCATGTTGATAATGTGAAGTCTTCCCAGCCGGCCATCCTCGATCCACCGCCGCGCGCGCCGGGCCGCTGGCGTAAACCGATGGTTGAGGTTAATGCCGTAACGAAGGTTTTGCCGCCTCGCGAAGGCTACCATCTTCTTCGCTTTGTCCAGCTCGTTCGATATCGGCTTCTCGCCGAGCACCGGAATGCCCGCCCGCAACAACTCCATCGTCGGCGTGTAATGATCGCCGCCGTTCTCCTTGCCTGCCGTGCACATGCTCGCGCAATCGGTCGCGATGCCGCTGGCCAACATCTCCTTGACACTATAGAACCCGCGACAGCCGTAGGCCTGCGCGGCGCGATCGGCCCGCTCCTTAATCAGGTCGCATACGGCCACGATCTCGGCCCGCGCGTCGTTGACGTAGCACCGCGCATGCGTGTTCCCGATATTTCCCATGCCCACAATGGCAACCTTGAGCCTCATACTCTTATCCTTATCGGCCGACCAGGTGCGCCCGCTTCTTTAGGCGCACATTCAATCACTTCCCCAAGGGAAAATCAACTGGGCCTTCTGCCGAGACAACGCAAGTTATTTGATTTCGCACTAATATGTTAGACTACTGATAGCCAAATGAGCATGGATTACGAGGAGTGCGCCGTCAGGAGCGAGGCGCCGCTGGAAGAGGTCGCGAAAGGATGGCAAGAACACGCATCTATGCCGACACGCCAGTATTCGGCGGTTGTCTAGACTCGGAGTTCGCCGCCGATTCGCGCCGAATTATGGATGCCGTCCAGCGCGGGCTGTTGACGATCATCGTCAGCGAGGTCGTCTTGGCCGAACTTCAGACGGCTCCAGAAGCGGTGCGCCGTGCCCTCGCGGAGCTGCCAAGAGAAAGCGTCGAAGTAATTGAGTTGACTGACGACGTATTTGATCTTCAGGCGGCCTACCTCGATGCAGGCATCTTGCCGCCGCGATGGGCCGATGATGCACTGCACGTCGCCGCCGCTACCGTCTCGCGCGCGGATGCTATCGTATCTTGGAATTTCAGCCATATTGTGCGCTTGGATAAGATAAAGGCATACAATCGCGTCAACTTCGAGTTGCGCTACGGAATCCTGACAATTCTTTCCCCTAAGGAGGTCATTGTTGATGACGACACAAGCGGATGAGAAGGACTTCGATTGCCTCGCGTCCAAAGATCGTGTTCAGACGGAAATATATGAGCAGACAAAGGGCCTTCCTCGCGCGGAGTTGAGAGAGTATTTCCACAAACGCGTCAAGCGAGGACCATTCGCGGACTTCTGGAAAGGAGTCCGCAGCCGGCAGGCCCGACGCACCTGTGCCTCCTAATCGGCGGCTCGGCGGCAGCGCAGTTGAGGATGTGTCAGCCGGAAAACCACCGTTCGTTTGGTCCGTGAACTCAGAGGCCCGCTTCGCTCCACCCCGAATTTTCTGCCGCCGCTTTCGCTGGGGGCTGTTTTGCCCGAGTTCTCCTCTCGTCAGTTAGTTTTCAATTGCCTGTTTCAGATTTCACTTGGGCGGCCTTATCGCGCTAGGCATGACATTTGCCGCCGTGCTGGCGTAGAATATCGCCCGCTTCGGAACACGTAGTTGACAGGCTCTGTGAAACTCCAGGGGAAAGGAGCCTCTCATGCTTCGAGTCTGCGTCATCGGCATGGGGCCCATCGGCAACCTCCATGCGGACATCTATGCCGCGTGTCCGCAATCCGGACTCGTGGGCGTATGCGACATTATCAAGGAACGCGCGGACGACGCCGGAGCGCGGCTCGGCGTGCCCGCGTTCTACGATGCGCAGGAAATGCTCGATGCACTTACGCCGGACCTCTGCGGCGTGACGACCGGCGGCGTCGAGTACGGCGGCGACCACTTCGAGCCGACCATGCAGGCGATCGCCGCCGGTTGCCACGTGCTCGGCGAGAAGCCCATCTCGAACGATATTGCGCAAGCCGAGGAAATGGTCCGGTTCGCCGAACAAAAGGGCGTCTGTTACGGCATCAACCTGAACCACCGGTTCACGTCCTTGGCGCGTACGGCCAAACAGTGGGTCGACGAAGGGCGACTTGGCCACTTGCTGTTTATCAACATGGCCATGTGGATAAAGAATCCCCAAGAGAGCTCGCCGTGGTTTCATATCAAGGCGCTGCATCCGCACAGCGTCGACACGATGCGGTACTTCTGTGGGGACATTGCCGCCGTGCAATGCTTCGCCGCCAAGGCCCCGGGCAGATCCATTTGGAGCACGGCCCATTTCAGTCTCCGATTCCAAAACGGCGTCGTCGGCGGCCTCACAGGCAGCTACGACATCGAGCGCGGCCATCCAATGGAACGATGCGAAGTCGCCGGAACCAAGGGCCGGTTTGTCCTCGAAGACATGTTTACCGAATTGACGTTCTATCCTGCCGGTGCCGCCGAGCGTACCGTCATCAGGAATACGCCGTTCGGCAATGTCAAAGAGAAGACGTTCTTCGACACGTTCCAGAACCGTATCCGCCGGTTCGTCGAGCAAGTTGTGAGCAGCGACGCGCCACGCCAGATGGAGGCGTCAGGCGCAGACGGCCTGGCCGCACAGAAAGTCCTCGCCGCAGCAATTCAATCCATCGAGACGGGGACGGTAGTAGCTGTGAATTGAGTCGCGCATCAAATCCGAACCAGCAGGAGAATGAAATGAAAAATAGCTCCGGGTGCACGCCCCTGTTGCGAATGTGGTCGGCGATCCATGTTTGGGTGTTGTCAACGCTTGGCTTGCTGGCGACGACACTGATCTGCGGGTGCGTGACTATGGCAACGTCGCCCAACGCCTTGCCGCCGCGGTCCGGACTGTCCGAGGCCATGCTGCTGCGCGACGCGCAATCGGCGCGCGCGTCGAGTTTTGACCAAACAGGCGGCAATTTTGATTTGGTCGTCGTTCAGCCCCAGGAAAGAAGAGTGCTTGCAGATATCGAGGGCTCGGGCTGCGTCAAGCACATCTATTGGACCTACATCATCGGTGAAGAGGAAACGCGCAGGAAGCTCTTTCGGGACATGATCGTGCGCATGTATTGGGACGGCGAAGCGACGCCGAGCGTCGAGTGCCCGATCGGCGATCTTTTTGGCATCTCGAACTGCCGAGTACGCCCCGTCAAATCGCTCGCGCTCGTCGCAAATCCCGGCGCAAACAACAATCCCGTGTCGCATGGCCTGAATTGCTATTTCCCGATGCCGTTCTCGCGGGACGCGCGCATCGAGATAACCAACGACAGCGATGTCCCGCTTGGCATCTGGTATCACATCGACCACGAACGCTACGATAAAGCCCCCCCTTGGCTCGCCAAGGCCGGCCGGTTCCATGCCCAATTCAGACGCAGCAACCCGACTACGAAGGTGGACCTAAAGGGCGTCAACAAGACTGGCGACGATAATTATGTGATACTCGACGCGGAAGGCGACGGCGCGCTTGCGGGCTACATGCTGAGTGTCGATAACATCAGCGGCGGTTGGTGGGG
>DUZM01000175.1 GCA_013349485.1 Candidatus Hydrogenedentota bacterium
AGAAAGGACCTGTGCCGTTTGGCGTATGCGGTGAAGGCATCGAACCCGATTCGGCTTCGACCTATTCTGAGCGCGTCGCTGCCGCGACGAACGTCTGTATCGCGGCGGGCCATCGGCTTCTGCCGACGCTATTTGCGTCTGGCACGGTGAGCGCGGAGACCTTGAAATATCTCGGGGATTAATGTACAACGGCCCGCGCGAGGCGCACCCACGGGGCGCCCGCGCCTACCGCCACGGCGGCGGCCTTGGTGTGCATAATTGGGCGGGATTGCAGGGGAGAGTTTGAGGCATGCCCAAGCGCATTGAGATATATGACGTTACGCTTCGCGACGGGGCGCAAGGGCCCGGAATCAAATTCACGGCGGAAGACCAGATGCGAATTCTGCGCGAATTGGACGCGTTCGGTATCGCCTATATCGAAGGCGGGCAGCCGGGCTCGAATCCCAAGGCGGTGGAATTGTTCGATCGCGCCCGGGACATGGATCTCAAACACGCCAAAATGGCCGCCTTTGGAAGCACCCGTCACCCGAAGTCTACGGTCGAGGATGACGCGAATATCAAGGCGCTGTTGCGCGCCGGCACCGAGGTCGTCACGATCTTTGCCAAGTGTTCGCCGCGCCACGTCACCGCGATTCTGCGGGTTACCCTCGAGACGAACCTCACACTCGTCGAGGAATCCGTTGCGTACCTGAAGTCCCAGAACAAGCGGGTCTTCCTCGACGCCGAACATTTCTACGACGGCTACGCCGAAGACGCTGAGTATGCGTTGACGGTATTGGAGTGCGGTTGGCGCGCCGGTGCGGAAGTGCTCGTCTTGTGCGAAACTAACGGGGGCCGTTTGCCGCTGGAAGTGGCTGCGGCGACACGGATTGCGCGGGAACGCGTGCCCGATGCGCCGCTTGGGATTCACGCGCACAACGATGCCGGGTGCGCCGTAGCCAACACGTTGACTGCCGTGGCAGAAGGCGCGATACAGGTGCAGGGAACCATTAACGGTTACGGAGAACGCACCGGGAACGCGAATCTGTGCGAAGTCATACCGGACCTCCAACTCAAGATGGGTTTCGAGGTGGTTACGCGCAAACAACTTACGCAACTGACCCGCCTCTCCCACATCGTTGCAGAACTGGCCAATATGACCCCGCGCGATTGGGATCCTTTTGTGGGTCGCAACGCGTTTACGCACAAAGGCGGCATGCACGCCGATGCCGTGAAGAAACTTAAGGCCAGCTACGAACATATCGAGCCGGAAACGGTGGGTAACCGCACGCACATCGCGGTGAGCGAGGTATCGGGCCGTTCGAGTCTGCTACAAAAGGCGATGGAACTCGGCATCACGCTCGACCGCGACGAGCCGGAGACCAAACAGATCCTTCACCGGGTCAAGCAACTCGAGAGCGAGGGATACGAGTTCGAAGGCGCCGACGCGTCCCTCGAACTTGTCATGCGGAAGGCCACCGGGGCGTACCGCACTTTTTTCAAGCTTCATGGGTTTCGCGTCAGCGTCGACCGTCACACGAAGGACGCCCCCTCGATCTCCGAGGCGACGGTGAAACTCATTTTGCCGGACAACACCCTAATGCATACTGCCGCAGAGGGGGAAGGTCCTGTGGACGCGCTCAACAACGCATTGCGCAAAGCCCTCGAGCCGCCGTATCCCGAACTCCGCGCCGTGCACCTCGAGGACTACAAAGTCCGCATTTTGGACGCGCAGGCCGCGACCAAGGCCGTCACGCGCGTGCTGATCGAATCGACCGACGGCGAGATGTCGTGGTACACCGTCGGCGTATCGGAAAACATCATCACGGCGTCATACGAGGCCTTGGTTGACAGCATCGAATACAAACTCCTTCGCTCTCGCGGGCACGAGGTGTAGTTCGTTTCAGTCACGCAAGCGTCCGCCGTTGCCTCCGAGCGCCACCCGAATCGCGATCCTTACGACGTGGCCGAGACTCGCCTTCCCTGCGGGGCATGATTTCCCGGATGCGGCAACATATTTGCTGCCTACCCCCGCGTGCCGACGCGGGCAACCGTAATCGGCGCACGCGCGCAAGGCTGTGCGCGCCGAACTGGGCGGTTGCCCGCCAGTAAACAGAAAAAGGGCGGGCGCTCCCTCGGAACGCCCGCCCATGTGTTGTTGTATTCACCCGCGTCGGCTTATGGCCCTTCCGGAAGCAAGTAGGCCAGGGCATTCCCAGTAGGAAGAATCTGAGCCACCCGGCCTTGGATGTCCTTCGAGGTTCCGCCGGGCCACGAGATACGCGCAGAACCCTTGTCGCCTGACGTCATATCCGGGATAGCCCCGCCGGCCGGCCCTTCACTGCCGCCTGGCCCGGTGTCGTTCACGGCCGGCCGCCATGACACTGCCTGATACATGGGAAGCGAAAACGTATTAGCTACGGGCGTGGCATCCACGCCGGTAGGCGTGCGGTACGTGACCGTACACGTGATCGCACTGCCGGTCGTGTTCGTGATCGTGATAAACGCACACGACGTACCTGCCGCCGTTGGCGTGCCCGATGTGCCCGTGCTGCCGTTGTCAAGAAACCAGGGCACGAAAAGCGACCCCGCAAACGCAGCCCCGGCCCCCAAAAACGTGATTACGGTAAGAATAACTACTCTTTTCATAAATCTCTCTCTTACCCCATCGCCGCAGCCAGCTTCCCGCTCGACCCGCACCTCCGGCTGCGTCCCGTTACGGTCCTTTCTCGATGGACCTACCCTTGTGCCGCGTCGCCTCAGGCCTCGTCGTCTTGCGCAATCCCAGCGCCGACGCTCTTCGCGACACCGGACCTCCCATAACGCCATTGTCAATATTACTTTACCACAGCGTCCCGGCACTGTCAACAAATACTCGCCGATCCGAGATTGCGTTGGCGGAAACGCGGGTGATAAGCTATGCGGGCTTGATGACTCGGCCAGCTTCCGGCCGGCCGAACTGCCGTTTCGGCCTCGCAGAACTCGGGACAACGGGCGGCACCGGGTTCTTGGCGCTGGCGAAGTCTGTCAGTGGCTTTCTCGGGCGCGCAAGGCATTTTGCGGCTTTATCGCGGCTCCTGACGGCCCAACTTTGGCACAAGGTAGCGTATGGCACGGCGATACGGTCTCACACTTTCGGGTGCATTGCGGTGGATTCTTGCGCTGAGTGCGCTCGCCTACCTTCTCCTTTTCCTCTACCTGGCCCTGAGGCGGCTGGGCTACCCCTATGAACTCGAGTGGATGGAAGGCGGCACGGTTGACCACGTTCGGCGAATCCTTTCGGGGCAGCGGTTATACGTCGAACCGTCCATCGAGTTTACGCCGTTCATTTATACGCCGCTGTATTTTTACACAGCCGCTCTTCTTGCGAAGGTTTTCGGCGTGAGCTTTTTCGCTCTTCGGCTGGTCTCGTTTCTTTCGTCAATCGGGTGTTTCGTGATCATCTTTCAATTTGTGCGACGCGAGACGCGTTCCTTGCTTTGTGCGACCGTGTCGGCGTGTCTGTATGCTGCGACGTATCGGCTCACTGGCACCTGGTTTGACCTCGCACGCGTGGATTCTCTCTTCATGTTTTTCCTCCTCGGAAGCGTCTACGTGCTCCGGTTCAAACAGGGCTCGGCATGGCTGGCCGTTGCGGGCATTTTCATTTCATTGTCTTTCCTTACCAAGCAGGCAGCGCTTCTTGCAGCCGTCCCGCTGAGCGTCTACTGTCTCGTCGGTCTTCGTGGCTGGTCGCGCGTGGTTTACCCCGGGGCGGTCGCGCTCGTGGTTGGGCTGACGACAATCGTTTTTGACAGCCTCAGCGATGACTGGTATCGGTATTACGTCTTCGAACTTCCGAGGCAGCATGCGATTGTTCGGGAGATGATCGTCGGCTTTTGGATGAACGACCTTGCAAAGCCCTTGCCCGTCGCCCTCGGCGTTTCAGTGTTCTATCTTATCGGCCTGCGCCGTAGAGAGAAACGCGGCGACCTGCTTTTCTTCATTTTCCTGCTCGCCGGCATGGTGGGCGCCTCATGGTTTTCCCGACTACATTCCGGAGGCTATAGGAACGTAGTTCTGCCCGCGTACGCCGTGATCGCCATTTGCTTTGGTCTTGGAATTCGCGGCTTTGTAAAGGAGGCCGCGGGGGCATCTTCCGATCCGGGCGGGGCAGCTGCCGCCCCGCACGACACGCCAACGGGGCTTGCCTTCGAGCCCTATCGTCAGTTGGTGCTTGTGCTATGTGTGTTTCAATTCGTCGCGCTCTTCTATAATCCGCAGGCACAACTCCCAAGCAAGGCGGACCTGATAGCCGGCCGCTTCTTCGTGCAGAAACTCGAGAAGATCGAGGGTGAAGTGTTCGTTCCGTACCACGGTTTCCTGCCGGCCCTGGCCGGCAAGAGGACCTACGCACACGGCATGGCGATTGAAGACGTGTTACGCGGCAGCGACGGCGAAGTCAAAGACAAGCTTCGGGAAAACATCGCGGATGCGATCCGCAGCAAACGGTTTGCCGCCATAATCCTTGATCGGCCTTGGTTTATTGAGGAAATCGAACAGGCGTACGTTCTTACACGCAGGCTGTTTCGCGACAGACGGGTCTTCTACCCCGTTACCGGTAGGAGCACGCGGCCCAACATGGTCTATGAATTGGCAGAAGCCGGAACTTGAAATGGGGTCAGAAGTCAGGAGCCAGAACGAGATGCCGTCTACTGGCACTCGTATTCGATGGACTCGTCCGGGTTGAGACTACCGTGTCCGTGCAGGGCGGGTCGCGGCCATCCGCGTCGCACAACGTACACGCTAACCAGTTGGACTTAATGCTCTCAGAAAGACTTGAATCGTGTCCTCGGCCCGATCCCATTCGCGTTGCGGGTTAGCGCCGTAGACCAGCCCGGCCGCCGAGTATAACGACAGGGACTCGCCGTCGGCCAGAGCGGCCCGCGTGGCGACGGCGAACTCCGCGCCGTCGTAGCCGATCCAACCGACGGGGCTGCCGTACCATCCCCGCTTGAACGGTTCGATGTCTTCAATAAGCCGGCCAGCGTCCTCAACCGGATGGCCGCATGTTACCGGGGTGGGATGAAGCGCCTCGAGCAGCGCCGCGTCCGAGTCCGTGTGCGCGAGCAACCCCTGAATCCGGCAATACAGATGCTGGCAGTGGCGGAGTCTGAGAACATTGAGTGAGGCGTCCACGTAGACGGCCCGGCAGAGCGCGATCAACATGTCGCGCACGGCGCTGACCACGACCCGATGGTCATGCAGATCCTTGCGGCTCTGCATGAGTTGGTCGCTGAGTTCCTTGTCTGTTTCGGCAGAGCGACCTCTGCCGCGCGTCCCGGCCACGGCCTCAGTCTGAATGTAACGGTTGATGCGCAAGTAAAGCCGAAAGGGCGATGCCCCGATAAAGGCCGCGGACAAACTCGGCTGAAAACAGAAGTGGTACGAGCGGTCGGGTTCCTGTGTCAAACGGGCCAGGAGTGCTAGCGGGTCGAACGCGCTGGGGAACGAAAACCGCGATTCCCTGGCCAAGACGACCTTCTCGGCGCCGCCTCTCGATATGGCGGCAAGGGCTTGTTTGACTTTGACCACCCAGCCTTCTTGGTCAGGATTATCCTGCCTGGCCAACGGCGCGGGAACGGCCGGCTCGCCGTCATCGCCCGGGAAACACACGCCGTCGAGTTCCGTCAAGATATCATCGCACGGCGGCGCCTCAGGCTCCGAATCCCAGAGCACGATATTGCACGCGAGAAAATGACGTCCACCCCGGACGCACAGTTCAAATCGGGGAACGATGAATTGACAGGCGCCGAAAACGCGCCACGACGGCGTCTCGCAGGAGGCCGGACGGAAGCCCACGCCCCCGTAGTACCGCATGCCAGGATTTGCGGGCGAAAGAACGCCGCGCATTTTCCTCAGCATTTGAGGAGAGTCCGCCGCGTCATCGGCCATCAGAACGTCTGCAGCGCCCAATCCGGCCATGGCAAACTCGTTTTCGCGGCCAGACCAATACGTCTTGCGTCCGGCGGGCTGCGCCCTGAGCCACGCCAGCGGTCCTACGCTATGGATCGGCACCTCGACCCGGAGCGCCAGCGGGGGCGACCATGCCGGCGTCAACGCGGCGTCACAGGCTTGCTGAATCAACTCTGCCAGCAAGGCCTTTGCAGTTTCTGGGGGATGAGGCCTCGGTACGTGTTCCGAGTCGCTCTGGCACACGCGTCATTCATCTCCTCAAGGGTTGTGAACGGTCACACATTTTAGCGGCGTTGGCCACGGCGTCCCCGTCTTGGCTAAGCGCCGCCGAGGCCGCGTCTTTGTCCTGAACTGCCGCACACGATCCCTTCAGCACTGCACAAGAAGCCGGCTATCGCCGCGAACCGTCGGCCCCGCCTGCATTTGGGCCGCCGCACCGGGCGATAGACCGTGTTGTGCATTCCGTGCGCGATTGTCAACCGCACAGACGCTCACGAAGATGCTAGGTAAAACAAGTGCCAATGTCAACCGGTATCCTTTTCCCCTATCTTTGCTTCTCGCGCGGTGCACGGCATTCGGCGCTGGCGTTTGAGGCAGGCGCGCCGAAATAGCCGCGCTCATCGCGGCGTGCGTGCGCGGGCTTACGTATTTCGGCATAAACCGCGCTGATTTGCTCCCCGATCGCCGCCGGGCTATGGCTGCGTGCGACGGTTTCCCGGGCGCTGCGGCCCAGTTCCCGGCGGCGGCGGACGTTCCTCATGAGTTCGAGAAGTCGGTTTGCAAAGGCGGCCTCATCATTATCCGGCACGACGAGGCCGTTCAGCCCGCACGTAATCGGGTGGGCGGCGCTTTGGCAGGCAACGACGGCTTTGCCGGCTGCCATCGCGTTCAGCAATTTGATCGGGTAGCCGCTCCAAG
>DUZM01000133.1 GCA_013349485.1 Candidatus Hydrogenedentota bacterium
CACCATACCCCAAGCCGACCCGGCCAACCCCCGAACCGTCCTATACGGCCCGAACATCTGCATCTTCGACACCACCCCCGAACAGAAGCGCATCGCCTGGGAATTCGTAAAATTCTTCACTTCCCCTGAGGTGTCCGTCCGCTGGGCCCTCGGAACCGGCTACCTGCCCATCCGGAAATCCGCCGCTGAAGACCCCGCCTTGCAGGCCTTTTGGGCCCAATGGGAATACAATCGCGCCGGATTCGACTGCCTCGCGTTTGCGCGTACCGAACCCAACCTGGCGGGATGGCAAGAAGTGCGCGGACTTGTCGAGAACGCCGAAACCGCCATTCTCTCGGGCATTCAGTCCGCCCAGGACGCCGCTACCGACTTGACACGCGCCGCCGACGCCGTCCTCGCCCGTCAATAAAAAGATCTTAGGCCGCAAGAAGAACCGCCCCGACGATGGTACGCCAATGCTGCCGATAGTCGGGGCAGATACGCTGCCGCAGCCCGGGAGCACACCGAGACCATGGAAATGAATGGACGGCTCGGTTAAGCTTTTGCGCAGCGACCAGTTGAGCCGACTAGAGCTAGAGACGGCCGTCGTGTTCGGCGGCAAAATCTTCGAGGGCCTCCTCGATCATCTCACGATGGCTCTTCTCGTAGAACTCCCTGTCCACTTTACGGCGGAATATCTTGCGCCGCTCGTGGCCTTCCGGCGGTTGGCCGTCGCGTCGCCGATCCCGACCGCCCCGGCGCTCCTTCTGCCACCTACCGTACTTGTCTCTGTAATGGTCCTCTTGAATCTCTTCGTCCGACACCCTGAATCTCCCGGGTTTCAGGCATACACCACCACGGCGTTCGTCATCCCCTATACCCCGTGAAGTATAAGCCCCCCAGGCGAACCTCGTCAAGGCAATCAGCGAGGCACGAAACGAAATACCGAAACGAAATACCGGGAAAGATGGGCACTTCGAGAACAAGGGCACGGCGTGAGATAGAGGCATTTGATCACATGTCGCGCGTGATTGCGTACATAGATGGCTTCAACCTGTACTTCGGCTTGCGCGCTAGCGGATGGAAAGACGTGCTTTGGCTCAATCTGCAGCAGTTGGCCCGGCACTTGTTGAAACGTGGGCAACATCTTGCGTATACGAAGTACTTCACGGCGAGGGTGGCAGAGCCGCAGCACAAGCGCAAGCGGCAGCAGGTCTATCTCGAAGCGTTAGAAACGCTTCCAGACTTCCGCATCTTTTACGGGAAGTATCAGTTGAACCCCCGTATATGTCCGAGGTGTCGATACCAGGATCGCGTGCCAAACGAAAAGATGACGGACGTCAATATCGCCGTCGAGTTACTGGCGGATGCGTTTCAAGACATGTTTGACACCGCGCTTGTGATCTCTGCGGATAGTGACTTGCGGGGGGCGGTGGAAACGGTTAGAAAGCTGTTTCCAGACAAGCGGGTCGTGATGGCGTTCCCGCCAAACCGGAGTTCCAAGGAGCTTCAGGCTGTGGCGAGTGCCTATTTCACAATCGGAAGAGCCATGTGCAAACGTAGTGTTTTTCCTGATTGCCTCACCAAGTCAAACGGATACGTCCTACACCGGCCAGCAGAATGGCGGTAAACAGCTGGCGAATCGGCAGAAGGCGGCTACGATAACGGCCGGGCGCCACTGGCGGCTTGTCCGTCAGTGCTGTTGGCTCATAGTTTTAATTCCCACCGGGGCAGATAAGCTGTCCGATGCCCTCAATGATGACCAGAAGACCAACTTGATTCGCAATCTCCCTCAAGAAATGCGGCGGGAAGGCTCAATCAAGAGGGTAGGGTCCAAACGTAAGGCGAGGTGGGTTTTAGCTAAACCGGGGTAAACAGGGCGCGCTTATGCAAATATGTGTACATAGATGGCGCTTTTAAGTATTTGCGAAACAATAGGTTGCGCAAAACTAGGTTCTGTTAGGTTCTAAGCCGGTTATTTGTGTTTCATCTATTGGCGGCAGGCGGGGACGTGCTTGGCGTGGTGTATTTGTGAAAGGGGAAGAGGGGCGTTTCCGCCCCGGGTGAATCCTACTACCCAGATGCGCTGGGGTTCAGATTCCATGTTTATTCCAGCACACATGGTGAACGCCCGCAACCGCCACGCGCCTAATCGCCGGGTAAACTTTGTCGAGTGGCACCTTCAAACTCTGTTTGGTGTCCAGGATGTATATTCCACCCCCAAGCGGCCGCTCGAAGGTGCCACCCACCGATTTTGCCCGAAGAGGCGGTGCACCAGCCGAATACGCGGGACTTGGCGCTGGTACGGTCGCGTTGCATCGCGACCGCAAAGACGGCCGAGCAGGACAGATTGTCTGAGAAGCCCCTCGGCGTCTCCGGGGTCATGTTGAGCGAAGCGAAACATCTCGATTCTCCACGGGCTTATCCCAAACCAGATCCTTCGCTAGGCTCAGGATGACTCGATAATACACTTCTTAGACAGTCTGTCCTGCCCGACCGAAAAGACGCCAGGTGGAACTCGACCCTGCCGCGGAGCAAACATATCCTTGTTTCTGGTTGCGTCGGTTGACGCGCTTGGCTAGGATGGCGTAGGCGATGTCAATGTCTCGTTCAGCATGAGGGCCTGCGAATGCCACGCGGCTATGGGCTCTGGGCACGGGACCTCTTTGCAGGGGTCCCTCGGTGGCTAAAGTGGGTCGTCATCCTGGCATGGCTGCTCACGATTGTGCTGGGCATCGCGGTCGTCTTGCCAATGCTGGCGACCGTCAATCCGCAAAGAGGTAAGCCCACTTGCTCCTCCAATTTGAAGCAGTTGGGCGTTATCTTCAAGATGTACGCGAACGAGAACGAGAACTACTTCGCGCCGATGGATCCTGAGCACGGTTGCTTACTGTTCGATCGCGCCGTCGTGTATCCTGACTACCTGACGGACTCAAGCATCTTGCTGTGTCCCCAAGATGAACAGTCATCAAAAGCCATCGGCCGAGGCCCAGTCCCTCTCGACGACCACAGCTACATCTATCTGGGATACATGTTGACATCCGAGCAAGACGGACTGGCCTTCCTCGAAGCGTACCGAAAACGCGCCGAGGCGGGCCTCTCGTTCGACGGCGACCTCGAAGCCCCGCCCGGCTCGGCTCCTTTTCGCCGTCTGCGAGAAAACGTACCGAATGACTTGCCGGACCATGGCGCCGATGCCTCGCCCCAGACCTACTATCATTCCCTGTCGACTGTCCCCGTCATGTTTGACCGGCTTGGACATCACCATGCTAAACGCACCAAGGGCGCCAACGTGCTCTATATGGACGGCCATGTCGAGTTCGTCCGAATGAATCAGAAATTCCCCATAACCCAGAAGTTCCTCGATGCAATCGAGGAATTGGAAAAGGAGTTCCAGTAGCGTATCATTGATGTTAACAAGAAACGATCACCCGCGCACCCGACGGATAAGGATACGGCGACATGTTGAAAACATACGCGGCAAAAATACCCGGACACAATCGACGCCGACGAACTATGCAAACACGCCGGATTCAGTCCGAGGTCTTTGAATCTCAACATGTTGCGCAAAAAAGGGGACTGACGCAAGCGAAGCGAGTCTTCGAGCGAAGACGGGGCTCTCCCTTTCTCGCGCGTTGCGCCTCAAGCGAGTCCCCGAGCGGAGACGGGGCACAGAAAGGGACTGACGCAAGCGAAGCGAGTCCCCGAGCGAAGACGGGTCTGTCCCTTTTTCTGCCGGGAAACGCCAAAGGGTAGGAGGATGTTGCCATGACTAACCAAAACACTTCCGCAGTTCCGCCGCCAACCGCGCCGGGTCCCCCGCCGCCGCCAGGCCGCACCGGCATCCCCGTATGGCTTATCGTGTTGATCATCGTCGTTCCGATAGCCGTCCTGGTGCTCGCCTGCGGCGGGATTATGACCGCGATCACACTGCCCACGATGTTACTTCCCGCGCTGTCGCGGGCGCAGGAAGCGGCGCAACGCGCGTCCTGCGCTAGCAACCTGAAACAGTTCGGCGTCATCTTCAAAATGTACGCGAACGAAAACGACAATTACTTCCCGCCGCTCGCCGCCAAGCCGGGCCTCTTTCTGTTCGAGCCCGGGCTCGTCTGGCCCGAATACATGACCGATACCGGCATTCTCATCTGTCCTGACGACCCGGACGTGTCGTCCGGCTGGATTCCCGGTCCAGGCATGATCCAGGACGAAAGCTACTACTATCTCAGCCACGTCCTCACGAACGAGGAACAAGGCCTGGCCTTTCTCGATACCTATCGGCGGTACATGCAAGAAGGCTTGCCATTCGAGGGCGACATCGAGGCGCCCCCCGGGAAAGGGTCCTATGGCTCCGGCCATTTCTATGCGCTCAGAGAGGGCGTCGAACGCGAGTTCGCCCCATCCGATGCGCCGAGCAGACCTTACGACACCCAATCCACCGTTCCCATAATGTTCGACCGACGCGGAAACCATGGCGCCACCGGCGGAAACGTCCTTTACATGGACGGCCGGGTGGAATTCATTCCAATGGGCCAGAAATTCCCGATGACCGAGACCTTCCACTCGGCACTGGAACAGCTCGAACGGGATCTCGAGTAAGCCGGATGGTAGCCGCCGAGGCAGCGGCGGATGTGTTGCGCCAACGGCCGTAAAAAGGGAGAACTGGAAAGACGGTTATGAAGATCGGTGTACTCGGCGCCGTATGCTATGACGAAATCATTGCGCCCGACGGCGCGCGACGCGACGGGTTCGGGGGCATTCTCTACAACGTTGCCGCACTTTCGGGAATCATGTCGGACGGCGAAGTCGTGTTTCCGCTATCGAAACTCGGCGCGGACCGGCGCGACGCCGCTTGGGCCGAGTTCGCGAAGCTTCCCCACGTCGATACCTCGGGCTTGACGACCTGCGCTGCGCCGCTTACGCACATCACGTTGACCTGGCGAAGCGCGCTCTGGCGCGACGAGGTCGTGCGCCATCGAATGCCGCCCTACACACTCGACGATTTGGACAAAGTGCTCGAATGCGACGCCGTTCACATAAACTTCATAAACGGAACCGAGATGGACCTCGATACCTTAATCGCATTCCGGGAACGGTTCGAAGGGCTCATCTCAATCGACGTCCACCAACTCATTTCCAAGTTCGACCAAGAGGGCAAACGGACAATCGTGGGATTCAAGCAATGGCGCGAATGGGCTCCCCACCTCGACGTTATACAATGCAACGAGTTCGAGCTTTCCTCCATGTTCGACAGGGATTTCAAAGCCCCCGAAGATTTCACCGGCGCCGCCAAAGAGATCTGCGGCGCCGGAACGCCCATCGTCATCGTTACCCGCGGCCCGGAAGGCGCCACGCTCGTCCACCGCTATAAAGGCGGGTTCTTCGCACTCCCGCTCAACGCCCTACCCGTACCCGAAGGCGGCGATACAACCGGGTGCGGCGACTGTTTCTCAGCCGGCTTCCTGGTAGGAATGCTCGAAAACGGAAATCCGGCGACCGCCCTCGCCTACGGCACCCTCGTCGCCGGCGTCAACGCACTAAACAAGGGCCGCGGCGACCTGGCCCAGGCGCGCGTCTTCCTCGAGGACCCCAGAAGTCATTTCCAGCTCTTTGACCATAGGCCGCCCGACTGGCCCGGCGGCCCCGTCTGACCCTGATCGCCGGGTAAGCCTGAGCGAAAAGCGGGGACTGACGCAAGCGAGCCGCGTTCGCCATGAACGCGCACCGTCAGGGAGCGAGACGTGTCTGCCCCCGGTTCTTCGCGATCGCCGCGTCGCTCCCCAAGGGCATTCAGCAAACACCTGCCCCCAACTGCTCAGAGCACGCTTGGCGGCGACTTACCCGGCGATCACGGGCTGATCAAGCCCTGGCCCAAAGACTAGCCAAAGTGGTATCATAAGGCGCGGGGTTGACGGGCGGCGCATAACCGGGCCGCCCAGCACAACGAGGAGTTATCGAGCAATGAAACGCGCGCTTGAGGGAACCGTGCTCGTGTTGTTAATAATGGGAACCCTCTTTCTGGCCAGGTTTCGCCCTCTCTACGCGGCACAGGACGCTCGATCCGAGCCAATTCCAGCCACCATAACTGGCCAGAGTTACTGCTTGCTCAAGGCCTTGCTAGGAGAAGAACCAAACACCGAAACCGAGACCACCCAGCAGGCCTTCCGCGTTACACTCGCAAAGAACGCCGCCGGCGACGCCATCCCCGAAATGGTCGGCTGGACTCTGCACTATCTCCAAGACGACATGGGCAAGCGCATGGCGTCGAGCGAGGATTTCCGTAACAAAATACTCACCGTCAAGGGACGAATATTCAACCAGGAGCGCGTGGTTCAGGTGACGAAAGTCGTCTACGCCTCGGAACCCGCCGCGTCCTATGATTTCTCCGAGACGGGCAGCATGAGCGGGCGCACCTCGCGGCAAGACGACGATTACGCCTTCTAGCCCGGACAGATCACAGGCGACCGTAGCGAAGCGACGCAGATGCCTGGAAATACAAGGCGCGCGACCGAGGGCCGCGCAGGCGTACTCTGCAGTACGTCGAGCAGGCCGACAGAGCGCAACGCAGTAGTTGTAGGTAGATGCGGGCGCTGCAGTAGATTGCCTGTGATTTGTCCGGGCTACAGGCGCCACCGCGACGAAGGGAAGACAAAATGAGCCGGCGTATTGACCTTCTTCTATGCGGCTTGTTTGCGGCCGCGACGATAACGGGGGCGGCCGCCGCCCCCCTCCCGGCCGAACTCGCCAACATCGCCCAGCTCGCCGAAAACGAGCAACGGCTGGCCCGCACAGTGCGCGACTATGACCTCCTGCAGCAATGGCTCTGCGATTGGGACATCGCCTTGGCCCAGCAACACAGCGCCGCAGGCGACGA
>DUZM01000249.1 GCA_013349485.1 Candidatus Hydrogenedentota bacterium
ATAGCATCATGGGAACGGGCGACGACGCGCCGACTGAGGACGAGGCCGCAGAAGCGGCTGAGGAAACGCCCGACGAAGAAGAGCCGCTCATCCCCGTTCGCGACGACGGTATAAAGCGGCGTTGGTACGCGATCCATGCCCACTCAGGTCAAGAATCAAACGTGAAGAAGAACCTCCTTGTCATGGCGGAACAGGAGGGGCTAGGCGACCTCATGGGCGGCATACTCGTGCCAATGGAGGAGGTCGCCGAAATCAAAGCCGGCCAGAAACGGATCTCGAAACGGAAGTTCTTCCCAGGATACGTCTTGGCATATTTGCCCGAACACCCCGAGCGAAACCCCGACCTTTGGCATCTCGTAAAGAATACCCCGGGCGTAACCGGTTTCATCGGATCCCGATCGGTTCCCGTGCCCCTCGAGGACGCGGAAGTCGAGGCGATCATCGAGGAGATTCGCGGCGATCGCGAGCGTCCGAAACCGAAAGTCAAGTTCGAGGCGGGCGAGCGGATCAAGATCATTGACGGGCCATTTTCGAATTTCATGGGCAATATAGACGAAATCAACCTCGAACGCGGTAAACTAAAAGTGATGGTCGAAATTTTCGAGCGTTTGACCAGTGTCGAGGTCGAGTTCTGGCAGGTCGAAAAACAGTAATCCGGAGTACGAGCCGATGCCTCCCAAGAAGAAGATAACCACGAAAATCAAGTTGCAGTGTCCGGCCGGGCAGGCCAACCCGGCGCCGCCCGTAGGCCCCGCCCTGGGCCAACACGGCGTCAATATCATGGACTTCTGCAAACAATTCAACGAGCGGACCAAAGACCAACAGGGGCTCATTATCCCGGTGGTCATTACCGTTTTTGAAGATCGGAGCTTCTCGTTTATTACCAAAACGCCGCCCGCGGCCGTACTGCTCAAACGCGCCGCAAAACTTGCGAAAGCCTCCGGCGAGCCGAATAAGGAGAAGGTGGGTTCCGTGACGGAAGCGCAGGTGCGCGAAATCGCCGAGTTGAAGATGAAGGATCTCAATGCAGGAAGCCTTGAAGCGGCGATGCGTATGGTGGCGGGCACTGCCCGCAGTATGGGCATTTTGGTTCAGTCCTGAGGGTCGGGGCAAATGCCTGGCCCTCGGATTTACAATGTTCGGACTAAGAAGAACGCAGGACCCGGTTGTGGGAGGGCATTGCCGGCCCGTTTCACCACAAGGAGGAAAACATCATGGCAAAACGAAGTAAACGTGTTCGCGCGCTTCGTGAAAAGGTGGACGTAAGCCGCACCTATTCCCTTCAGGAAGCCGCCGCGGCCGTCAAGGAATGCGCGACGGCGAAATTCAACGAGACCATCGAAGTCGCATTCTATCTCGGCGTCGACCCCCGGCACGCCGATCAGATGGTTCGCGGATCTGTTGCGCTGCCGCACGGTACCGGAAAGGACGTGCGCGTGGTGGTCTTCTGCAAACAGGACGCCCAACAAGAAGCGGCCAAGCAGGCGGGCGCCATCGAGGTTGGCGCGGAAGACGTCATCGCAAAAGTCCAGGGCGGGTGGACGGATTTCGATGCCGCCGTCGCGTCCCCCGACATGATGGGGCAGGTGGGCAAACTGGGCCGCATCCTGGGCCCGCGAGGCCTTATGCCCAGCCCGAAAGCCGGCACGGTTACCCCGGACGTAGGCCGGGCCGTGACGGAAATCCGAAAGGGCCGCATCGACTACCGGGTGGACAAGAACGCGAATATTCACGTGCCGGTCGGCAAAGCGTCGTTCACAACGGAGCAGATCGAGCAGAACGCCGGGGCCGTGATCGAATCGGTCGTGAAAGCACGGCCTGCGGCCTGCAAAGGCGCCTACCTGAAGTCATGCGCCATAAGCAGCACCATGGGGCCGGGGTTCCGCCTTGATCCGGCCGCGCTTATGGGCGAGTATCGCGGCGGCGCCTAGGGATTCGGAAGATCCCGCCGGCCGAATTGGAAACGGCTGGCGATCGTGCGCAACCGGTGTTTGCCGGCGGACGCACGCAAGGTCTGGTGTAAGAGGTCTACTATGCGGGAGCTGATGCGGCAACGTAGGCGTTTCAAAGCGGCCTGTTCGACAGACAGGGAAGGAGGTATTCGGTGATCATTAATGGTAGCCACGTGCTGTTCACATCCGAGTCGGTGACGGACGGCCACCCGGACAAAGTGGCCGACCTCGTATCGGATGCGGTGCTTGACGCGATGATAGCCCAGGACCCCGAAAGCCGGGTGGCCTGCGAGACTCTGGTCAAGAGCGGGATCTGCGTGCTTGCCGGGGAAATTACCTCGAAAGCGAAGGTTAACCTGCTCGAGGTCGTTCGCACGGCCATCCGCAACATCGGTTACGTTGGCGGCGACTCCGGATTCGACGGCGGAACCTGCGCCGTCCACGTGGCCTTGACCCAGCAATCGCCGGACATCTCGATGGGGGTGACCGCGACGAGCGACCACGAGCAAGGCGCGGGCGACCAGGGCATGATGTTCGGTTACGCGTGCACCGAGAGCCCCGAACTTATGCCCCTGCCGATTCTACTGGCGCATAAACTCGGGCTCCGTCTCAAAGCGCTCCGCACAAACGGCACCCTCGAGTGGCTTCAGCCCGACGGCAAGACGCAGGTTACGATCGAGTATAGCAAAGGCAAACCGGTGCGCATCGACACCGTTGTCGTGTCGAACCATCATTCGTTCGGGGTCCCCCAAGAAGAAATCCGCGAACAAATCATCAAACACGTGTGCAAACCCGTGCTGCCGGAGAACCTTGTAAACGGCGAGATCCGATACCACGTGAATCCCACCGGCGCATTTACCGTAGGCGGCCCCGTGAGCGACTGCGGGCTCACCGGCCGCAAGATCATCGTAGACACCTACGGGGGCATGGGGCGGCACGGCGGCGGCGCGTTTAGCGGCAAAGACCCCTCAAAGGTCGACCGTTCGGGCGCCTACATGGCCCGATACATCGCCAAGAACGTTGTGGCCGCCGGCATCGCCGAACGATGCGAAATCCAACTTGCGTATGCGATCGGCGTGGCCCGGCCGGTGTCAATCAACGCGACCACCTTCGGCACAGGCAAGATTGACGACGCAAAACTCGCCGCTATATTGACGGATTATTTCGACTGCCGGCCCGCCAAGATCATCGAATTGTTGGACCTACGCAAGCCCATCTTCAACAAAACGGCGGCCTTCGGCCACTTTGGCCGCGAGGATCAAGGCTTCCGCTGGGAAGAAACCGATCAAGCCGACGAATTGCGAAAGAAGGCGGGTTTGTAGTTGAATCGAGCCGGCTGCGGCCTCGGAATCGAGTATCGGCGCCCGCACATCGAGGCGTTCCCTGTTACACCTAGAAACGCCTTGTCAATTGGGAGCCGGGAACCCCCGTTGGCGCGGCCGCGGCCTATGCGCGGTTGCATGACGCAAGACGCCGCCCCTGACCTCGGGGCGCGAAAGATTCCATGTCATTAGGAGCAACGCCATGAAGGTGCAAGATTTCGCTTACCGGGTATCCGCCCGCACAATCGAACTCCTCGAGGAAACCCAGCACTACAAGATCCCCGAAGAACTCCGCAAGGATGTCACCGAAAAAATCCTCGCGGAGATCGACGCCATCATTAAGCAATCCAGCAAGTAGGCCTGCGGTTCCGCCCATAAGGAAAGTGCGCAATAGACGTACCCGCGGGCCCCGCGTAAAGCCGAGAACACAAACGGCCTCCGGCGACAAGCGATTCCCGACGGACTTGCCCGAGCAAGACCAAGCGCAGTTCACCGCAAAGGGCTATTCCAGGCCGGCTTGCGGCGTGAGGTACCGCCGCGGCAACGTCCACGCCGGGTGTGTCTCGCGACCTCAAGGCGGGACGCCGCGCTGCAGCCAACCGTACGGCGCGATGACGACTCTGTGACTTCGCGTGCGGTATAATTGAGTCCCGAGTCGAGTGAATGGAACTCAGGAGTCAGAATCGGAAGAACCCAGAGGCGCATGACACTACAGTCGCGTTCGCTGAGCGGGTGAATTAAAAGACAGGGCGTGAACCGTGCCGCCTCGTGGAGGGCACTCCGGGCGGGGACGGCCTACGGCGAGGAACCTGTCCTCAGGACTCTTGCAGGCGGCCGCAAGCGATTTCTTTGCTCCAGGCGTTCTGACGAGTGCTTCTTGAGGGCCTCCTCGGGGGCGGGGGCGCATCGAGTCAGTGCAGGATCCAAATATGCCGTCGAGGAACACCTCAGATCATAACGCGATCATCATTAAGGGGGCGCGCGAGCACAACCTCAAGAATCTCAGTGTCTCGATCCCGCGCAACAAACTCGTGGTTATTACCGGCCTCAGCGGATCCGGGAAATCGAGTCTCGCGTTCGATACCATCTATGCCGAGGGCCAGCGCCGCTACGTCGAGAGCCTGTCGGCCTACGCCCGCCAATTCCTCGAGCAGATGGATAAACCCGACGTGGATTACATCGAAGGACTGAGCCCCGCCATCTCGATCGAGCAGAAGGCCTCGCACCGCAACCCGCGATCGACCGTCGGCACCGTCACCGAGGTGTATGACTACCTACGACTCCTTTTCGCGCGGATCGGCACGCCCCATTGCCACAAGTGCGGCAAGGTCATCGAATCGCAAACGCCCCAAACCATCGTCGATTCCGTGCTCGCGTTGCCCGCCGACACCCGCGTCCAACTGCTCGCGCCGCTCATCCGGCAGCGGAAAGGCACCTACCAGAAGGTGTTCGAGGATGTCAAACGCCAAGGGTTCGTGCGGGTGCGGGTCGACGGCGCATTTCGCAGCGTTGATGAGGAAATCCCGCTCGAGCGGTACGTTAAACACGATATCGACGTAGTCGTGGATCGTTTGGTCGTAAAGGAAGGGATGGCGGCGCGACTCACGGATTCGGTCGAGACCTGCCTCCGGCTCGGCCAGGGCATTATCCGCATATGGCGCGAGACGCCCGACGGCGAGGTGCGCGAAGACTTGCAGAGCGAGCATTTCGCCTGCATCGAGTGCGGCATCAGTTTCGAGGAACTGGCCCCGCGGATGTTCTCGTTCAACAATCCGCACGGGGCGTGTCCCGCGTGCACCGGCCTCGGCACGATGATCGAGATCGACCCCGAACTCGTCGTGCCCGATTCGTCGCTTTCGATCGGCGAGGGCGCCGTGCGGCCATGGAGTATGCGCCGCGTCCTGGACGGGCCGTACCGGCGCGCGCTCGGGACGGTCTGCCGGCACTACGGCCAGAGCGAGCATACGCCCTGGCGCGACCTGCCCGATGACTTCAAAGATATCGTGTTGTACGGCTCGGGGGGCGAAGAAATAAGTTTTGCGTTCTCGGGCCGCCGGCCGAACGTCGAGGTGCGCCGGCCTTTCGAAGGGGTAATCCCGAATCTCGAACGCCGGTTTCGCGAGACGGAATCGGCCGGGGCCCGCGAAATGATCAGCCATTATATGGCCTCGAGGCCTTGCCACGATTGTGGGGGCAGTCGGCTGCGCCCCGAAGCCATGGCCGTTACCGTGGGCGGCCACAGCATCATGGACGTCACGGCCCTCTCTATCGACGAAGCCCTGCGTTTCTTCGACAACCTGAAACTGACGCCAATGCAGCGCACTATCGCCCAGCGGGTGCTCAAAGAGATCCGCGAGCGGCTCGGGTTCCTGGCCAATGTGGGCCTCGGCTATCTGACCATGGAGCGGCAAGCCGGGACCCTTTCCGGCGGCGAATCGCAACGGATCCGACTGGCCACCCAAATCGGTTCCGGCTTGGTCGGCGTGCTCTACATCCTCGATGAACCCAGCATCGGCCTCCACCAACGCGACAACAAGAAGCTCATCGCCACGCTTAAACGGCTGCGCGACCTCGGCAACACCGTTATCGTCGTCGAGCACGACGAGGAAACCATTCTATCGGCCGATCACGTCCTCGACCTCGGCCCCGGCGCCGGCGTCCACGGCGGGGCCCTCGTGGCGCAGGGAACGCCCAACCAAGTCAAACGCAACAGGAAGTCCCTGACAGGGCAGTTCCTGGCAGGCACGTTCCAGATCGCGCTGCCGCAGCACCGACGCAAACCCAACGACAAGTTCATCGTCGTGCGCGGCGCGCGCCACAACAATCTCAAGCGCATCAACGCGGCCATCCCGCTCGGCGTGTTTACCTGCGTCACCGGCGTCTCCGGCTCGGGCAAATCCAGTCTCGTCAACGAGACCTTGTACCCCGCTGCGATGCGGGCGCTGCACGACTCGCCCCGCATGCGGCCCGGCAAACACGAGGCCATCGAAGGGCTCGAGCACATCGACAAGGTCATCGACATCGACCAGTCGCCCATAGGCCGCACACCCAGATCGAACCCGGCCACGTATACCGGCCTGTTCACGCCCATCCGCGACCTGTTCGCGAAAACGAAGCTCGCGCGCGCCCGTGGCTACAAGCCGGGCCGATTCAGCTTCAACGTTAAAGGCGGGCGCTGTGAACATTGCGAGGGCGACGGCGTCATCAAGATCGAAATGCATTTCTTGCCCGACGTTTACGTCCCCTGCGAGGTGTGCAAAGGCGCCCGATACAACCGCGACACGCTCGATGTCCGGTTCAAAGGCAAGAACATCGCCGAGGTGCTCGATATGACCGTCGAGGAGGCCTGCGGTTTCTTCAAGAACATCCCACCCGTCTACGCGAAACTCGCCACCCTCTTGGACGTCGGCCTCGGCTACATCAAGCTCGGCCAACCCGCCACCACGCTGTCCGGCGGCGAGGCGCAGCGCGTCAAACTCGCCACCGAACTGTCCAAACGGCAAACCGGCCGTACCCTGTACATCCTCGAT
>DUZM01000211.1 GCA_013349485.1 Candidatus Hydrogenedentota bacterium
GCATATCGTCTGCGCCAGCGATTACAGGTGACCGGTTCTGACGTTCTGGTCGGTGTGAGCGTATCCGTTCAGGAAGCAGCCCCGGTGTTCGTCGAGGACCCCAAGCCTAAGAAGGCAGCAGTAGTGCTTGATGTTGCGAGACCTCTTACAAAGCGAGAGGTGAAAGTGGTTCTAGAGCAGGCGGGCGAGGCCTGCGGCGTGTCTCCGGCGAATATCACCCTCACCACAACGGAGGGAATCGCGCTGCATGCGCCGCCGCAGGACATTTCTGAGAGTGACGCCGCAGAAGGGGCACGCGCGCGTCGCTTGTTTCCGCTGAAACACGCCAACGCGAAGGAGCTGGCGGACGGGCTTGCCGAGATGGGGCTATCCGAGGTAGACCTGGCCGCTGACGAGGCGTCAAACACGCTTGCTGTTTCAGCGCCTGTGAAGCGAATGGATGGGATCGAGAAACTGATCGGCATGATGGACACGGGGCAGAGGGTACGATCCAATGAGGTCACTGTTTTTAGGGTCGATCCCGCCGAACGGGAAAGGGCCGCCATCAGCGGCCTCTCATCAGAGTATGCATCCGAGAGAGATGAGCAAATCACAGTAGATTTTTCGGAAGTCGCTGAGCGCATTGTTGCCGGCCGTGGACTCGTTGATGAGCCGACTGGCCGAGTGTTCGCTGCGGGCTCGACAGATGATGTCGAGACGTTGATTGCTGAGGTCAATGAACTGCTGGGCCAGCTTCAGGACGAGGATTGGTGGTTGCGGAAGTTGGCCGTGCAGGAGTTGGCTTCCCTGGCCGAGGGGATCGCGTCACCAGAATTTCAGAAGGTGGGCGGCGACTTCGACCTGTTACCCCGCGTCATCGACGCGTTGAAAGACGAGGATGCGCGCGGGCGGGCGGCCGCGGCCGAAGCGCTGGGGACTATGGGCGACGCGCGCGCCGTCAAGTACCTCGTGGCGGCGTTGAAGGAAGAGGACGCGGGTGTGCGGGAGGCAGCGGCCGAAGCGTTGGCGCGGTTCGATGATCCCGACGTGATGCGCTATCTGCGGTATGCCGCTCAGGACGAGTATGAGGTATTGCGGTTGGGTGCGATCACGGCCCTGGGAAGAATCGGCAATAAAGAAGCCGTGGAATTGCTGCTCGGGCAGTTCAGACAGGCCGGCCCAGAAGCGCTGCGGCGCGCCGCTGTCGCGGCTTTGGCGCAAGTTCCCACGGACGTTGTCATCGAACCACTCACAGCAGCGTTGCGCGATGCGGACGAGAAGGTTGTTGGCGGCGCGGTGGACGCGTTGGGGATGGTTGGCGAGGAACATGCACGACGTGCCTTGATCGTCTTTCTCGACACACATTCGCCGTCGGAGTATGCAAGCTGGAAAGCCATCAAGGCGCTGGCGGCGTTTGCGGGCGACGACACAACGCAAACGCTCGTCCGCGCGTTGCGCCATCCGAGCTATCGCGTGCGCAGCGAGGCCGCGCAGGTCCTTGAACGGCGCAAGTACGTGCCTGAGACCGCCGCGGATCAGGCAGGTTTTTATGTAACGCTAGGCAACTGGGACGTGGCGGCGACGCTCGGCGAGGCCGCCGTGCCGCCGCTCGAGGCCGCACTTGAGGCGGATGACCGAGAAGTCCGGAATAGCGCAGCGCGCGTGTTGGGCGCGATCGGCGATCGAGCAGCCGTCAAGTCGTTATGTATGCTCCTGCAAGATGAATCAGTCAAGGTGCGAGTGGCGGCCGTCGAAGCGCTTGGGCATATCAGCGATCCGGCTGCCCTCGAGCCCCTTATCGTAACCCTCAGGGACTCGAATTACGAGGTGCGAATGGGCGTCGCGCGTGCTTTGGGCCGCATTGGCCATCCAGACGCTATCGAGCCACTATGCGCGGCGTTGAAGGACCTGAACGGGTATGTACGAGACGAGGCCGGTGACGTGCTTAAGGGACATGGGTAATCCACAGGCGGTTAAGCCTTTGAGCGCCCTCCTCGAGCAAGGAGGTCCTGAAGAGAGTAAGGCGTGGGCAGTAAGAGTTCTTTCCGAGATTGGCGGCGAGGAGGTCATCGCGTTCCTGGATCAATACGCTGCGGAACACGCCAACACGGACATCGGCACGTACGCCAGAGAACAGGTGGATAGACTTGTACAGGCGGCGGCCGCCCCGGAGTAGCCGCGGTAGGTAGTGCCTGTCGCCGCGTGTATGCGGGGAGATTCCCGCTTGCGCGGGGAGTGACGAGAAGGGGTGTGGAACTTCCTGACAGCCCGCCTGCAATCCCTATCGGCCACTCGCTTGTGGGCCGGGACAGTGACACGTTCGCTTCATACTGTCGCGGTTTCTTGGCTCGCCGTCATCCCATTATGGGTTTCTCGAATTCCTGACCGCAGTAGAGACATCGCCAGTGTTTCGAGGAGGAGACGCGGCCGCAGGACGGGCACGTGAGGCCGACTTCGGTCATGCGGCCGTCCTCGACGCCGTCGCGCATGTCGACCTCGTAGGCTTTGCGTTCGAGGTCGGCGTCGGCGACCTCGATCCGTTCGCGCATGAGTTCCCAGAGCGCCTGATTGAGGAGCATGAGGCGCTGTACTTGATATTCGAGGTCTTTGATTCGCCGCCCATAGTCAGGCTGGGCGCCGGCGGGGGAGATTCCCGAGCCCATGTTCGTGTCGCTCGCCGGAAAGAATCCCATCATGATGCTGTCTCCCTGTCGCTGCGATTTCATTCTGCGCTTGCCGGCCGCACGAGTCAAGTTGGCTGCTACGGACTCGACAAGGGCGTGTAGGGGCAGGGTATAATGCGCGGCATCGCTTGGCAACCGAAGGAGGAAAACGTCAATGACCCATTTGAAGCGCATTACGGTGGTGAAGGGCGAGGACGACATCACCGAAGTCCTCCCAGTCCTCGATCGAGTTTTCGGCTTTGTGCTCGAGCTGGTTGACGTCAAGGGAAAAGACGCCGACGCCACAACCTGAATCGAGTCGCAGGCAGCTCGAGCGAAGGGTGTCCGGGTCGGATCGCCGTCACGTCTTCGAGGGGGCCGGCTTGTCTGCTCCGTAGGCCGGCCCCGCGCCGCGTCAAGATTGAAATCGCACCGGGAAGAGGGTAGTTTCGTACTTGGGCCGTTTGGGGAGGTCCGGTTCGACCCATCGTGACAGTTTTTCGAGGGCCACAGAAAGGTAGGTGGTTCATGGCACAGGCTTCAGACTCGCGCAAGCTGCTGGGCGATATCCTGGTCGAGGAGGGGGCGCTTACGCAAGAACAGGCGGACGCGGCCTTTGCGGAACAGGCGGAAACGGGCGGGTTCCTGGGCCAGGTGCTCATTGAGATGGGCTATATCGATCAAGCGTCGCTCACGGCGTTTTTGGCAAAGTATTGCCGGATCCCCTATTTAAGCCTGCTTAATTGCCTGGTGGACGAGACGCTGCTGGTGCTCGTGCCGAAGGAAATCTGCCTCAAGCACCGGCTGTTGCCCATTGACAAACTCGGCAAGAATCTCACGATTGCCATTGTCAATCCGTTGAATAAGGAGGCCGTCGAGGAAGTCCGCGCGCTGTGTCCCGACCTGCGCGTCAAACCCGTCGTGTGCGACTGGGGGCATTTCAAGACGGTTGCGGAGCAATTATTCAAGGAGAAGCTGGACGATACGGCGGGCGGGCAGGCGGCGCAGGCCGCGTGTCCGCAGGCGGAGGCCTCCGCGCCGCCGATGGGCGCGGCCGACGGGGCCGTGGGGCAAGGCGGGATGTCCGGGGAGGCGGCCGACCTCGCGGCACAGGAAATGGTCGCCGTTGCCGAAAACAGCATGTACGACACGTACGAGGTGCTTTCGCGGAAGGTGGCGCTTTTCAAAGGCCTGTCCCCGGAGTCGGTGGCGGCGATTTTTGCCAGCGGGATGACGAAAGAGTTCGCGGAAGGGCACACGATCTTCGAGAAAGGCGATACGAGTTCCGAGCTTTACGTTATTCTGGGCGGGAGCGTAACGATCCGGGATGGGGCGCGCGTGATTGATATGCTGTCGAGCGGGGAGATGTTCGGCGAAATGGCGCTGGTCAGCGATAAGCCGCGCAGCGCGGCGGCGGTGGCGGAGGAGACGACGAGCGCATTTGTTCTGACGGAGGACATCTTCCAGCGGCTGATGACCAAGCGGGTCGCCATCCAGTTGTTGTTGAATATGCTGGGCATCATGGCCCAACGACTACTGGCCGCGAACGAGCAACTAGCCGGAGTCGAGCAAACCTGATGCGGGCCTCCAGTGGGACAATTCCTCTTGCATGTCCTTTTCCGCGGCCGAAGGGTCGGTTTCCGTCGGCTCGAGGCCTTGTTCGGATTGTTCGCTGAGATCCCTTTCGACAATGCGGATCGTTATGTCGGAGACATAGATTTCCGGCGTGGCGGCGGTGCTGGATTCGAGCGATACGACCACGCGAAGTTGCTCAGCTCTGAGTGCCAATTCGATATCATCGAGCGCAAAGGTCTGCACCAAGGGTCCGGCGAGATCGAACGCCTGTACGGCAAGCGAATGTTGAGTCTCCTGCTCGTCTTGCGTTTCGAGAACGACAAGGATTCTCGTCTTCTCTTCAAGCCCTTGCCGGCAATCGACCCCGACCTCGATTCGGTATTTGCCTTCCTTGAGCATGAATTCCGGGCTTGAAATGACGGCGTTGCGACGCAGCCGAATGCCGGGGGCCGCGGCGTCTTGCGATGCGGGTTTGCCGTTCTCGCGCAGGCCGGCAACGTCGAAGCGGTGAATCACCGAGAGCGTTGTCCAAAGCTCCTCGCGCAACGCCTCCGGAAAGTAGTAAGTTTCTTGCAGCGCGTAGAACTCCTCGAGGTAGGGGGCTTTCCTCACAGGCGACAGGGCGGTATACGTAGTCCTGACGCTTTTCAAGAAGTCGGTTATTCGTTGGCGTCCCTGTGTGTAGATGCGGTGTCGCGGCAGCACGTCCGCCATTGTGCCGCCCACCACTGGAAACACGACAGGGAACAGCGCAAGCACCGCAATCGTCTTGCGGAACGGGCCCGGTTCAAGTCTTCTGTAAAGATATGCGGGAGTATCGATGACGAAACACCCGAACAGGGTTGCCACAAAAACACAGTGATAGGTCGCGGTTGCCCAGTGAATTACTACATGCTGCGGGAAAAGGAAATGCCAGTAGAACGCCGCAAGGAGCATGAAGAATAACATGTTGGAGGAGTTGTCTCGCGTGTTCCGACGGACAAAAAGCACGACGGCGAGCATGACGGCGAGCACGGCCGGTGAAAGGTAATACCATTTCTCGATGCGCTCGGCCACAACCTGAAGGTAGGTTCCTATTGTTTCGGTGTTTAGGAAATGGCCGGGGTCGTATTGCCCGCCATAGTATCCGGCGCCGTGGGTCCTGTCGAGGGTCCGGAAAGCAACGACAGACAGCAGCCATTCCCCGGCGTTCGCCAAGCCGCCTTTGTGAACGGCGAATAGCGCGTAAAATGAGCCGAATGCGGCTATCGGCGTGATGGCGATTCGGGCCACGTCGCGGAACGACAAGGCCTTTCTCTCGAGGTAGTGAACGCCGGCGAGAAGGATGCCCGTCTCGATGTGCCATTGCCAATAATTCCAGCAGGCCAAGAAGTACGAAACTACGGTGATAACCAGGAGGGCTTTGCGGGAGGTCCGGAGATAATAGAGGTAGGCCAATACGGCACCAAGCGAGAACAGTCTGCCGTATCCGCTGGCGTGGATGGATGTTGCCGATACGACGAAGGCCGGGCACAGACTTAGGTAGAGTAGAGCGCACAGCGCGATCCAGCGTTGCCGGAAAACCGCTCGAACCAGGAAGTAGAATAAGAGAAGCGCAACGGTTCTTGCAGCCAGACCCGCCATCTGGAGGTCGTTTATGCTGAAGCCGGCTTTGATCAAAGCGACGGCGAGAAGCTGGAACATCGCGGGGTCGTGGCCCAGGTAGACCAAATGGCGATGGATCTCCCAAATGGGTCGCTCGGCGAGCTCGGCGGCGAATCGATGCACCTTTAGCACCGAGGGTTTTTTCCCGACGCCGTACCATTGAACCACGTCCTCAGGAAGCAGTTGGGAAAGCCCCAGGTACACGTACACGGCAAGGACAAGAACGACGAGCCCGGCGTGCAACGCGCGTAGCCGTTTCTCGTTTCCCATGGCCATTCTCCAACGAACCCGGCGCGCGCGGCGCTCCGCGCCACTATCCTTGTTCGGCGCCGGACGCGGCGCGTTTCCTTCTCCCGTACTTTGCAAGATAGGGCAGCCCGCCGAGCATTATCCCCAAGGCTAAGAGGTTTATACCGGCCAGACCCCGCAGAATCAATGCCGCCAACACGCCCTCGGTAGCGCCAAAACCCGCTTCACGGCTCAACCATGCGTAGATGAATTCCATGACCCCGATATTGCCCGGCGTGATAAGTATCAGCCGATTCAGATTGAGGGCCGCGCTGCATAAGGCCAGATAGGCAAGGGACGGGGCAACGCCCACACACGCAAAGCAATAGTAGATGACGGCCAAGCTCAAAGCAAAATGCAGGGACGCATACACGGCGAACTCGATGAGCAGGGCCACGTTGGACTGATTGTCGCGCACGCTGCGGACGACCTGGACAAGCTTCCTATGCACGTAATCAAGCGATCGGAGTCGTCCGGTGAGTCGGGACAGCACGGCCTCGAAAAGAAACGGGGCCGCGCCGATAAGAACAAGGCAGACAAGGAGTACGAGATACACCGGCAACCCTTCGACGCGCAACGCAGGCTCAACGCAAAGAACGACAATCAGCGCGAGGAAGAGATTCCACCA
>DUZM01000272.1 GCA_013349485.1 Candidatus Hydrogenedentota bacterium
AAGCCATCGCTTTGCTGTCATCCTGAGCGAAGCGAAGGATCTCGAACTCGTGAGGGTACCTGCGAAAGCGAGAATCTCCGGGTTGCTCAGAATGACGTGTAACGGAAAGCACCCTCACGCAGAGCACTATTGCCCCCATCGAATCAGAATGTCTTTGAATGCAACTGGGTATCAGGAAGGAGGCTCAGCGACCATTTCCTTGAGTTGGCGGGCGTTGTCGACGGCGTGCCCGTCAATGTCGTTATTGTAATAGCAATACACGTCGCGGTTTTGCCCAAGCCATTGGCGAATGCGTTCAGCGTCCTGGCGGACGTGTTCCGTGGTATAGCGTCCGCGATACCCCCCGCCCGGCCCATGCCGCCGGACATACACGAAATCGGCGTTGTTCGGCTCGGTGATCGGGCATTTCGGCATGTCCGCCAGACACAGTGCAGCGCCGTGTCGATCGAGAACTTCGTAGACGGGTTCGGTCAGCCAGTCCGGGTCGCGGAACTCGACGGCCACGCGCCACGCCCAGGCTTGCCCCGCTTGCCTCAGTTCCGACAGGAACCTGTCGAGCAGGCGCGTGTCTTTGCGCAGAGAAGGGGGCAGTTGGACGAGTAACGGCCCCGCCCTTGGCCCCAACTCCGCTGCAACGTCCAGGAACGCTGCCAGCGGCGCCGCGCAGTCCACCAGGCGCTTTTCGTGCGTAATGCGTCGCCATAGTTTTACGGCAAACCGGAAGTCGCCGGTTGTTGCACTGCGCCAGCGTGTAACCATTGCCGCCGTTGGCAGGCGGTAGAACGTCATATTGACCTCGACGCTCGAGAAATGCTCGGCATAGAAACGCAGCCAGTCACCCTGCTTGAGCCCTTTCGGGTAGAACCGTCCCTTCGCCCAATGCGGATAGCTCCACCCGCTTGTGCCGATATAAAGCGTTGGATGTGTCATATCGAATCGAGTCCCACTTGCTCCCGTGCCGTTTACCCGGGAATACGTTCGGTTTCGTGAAAGTGGTCGGGGCCTTTTGCCACTTTGCTTTCGGTTGTCTCTGTGCGTTGGGCCATCATACGCCGTGCGATCCGGGTGATTTGGTGCCGGAGCCACATCTCGGTTTGGGTGCCCTTTCGGTAGTCGGCCGGGCCGATCTCGTGCACGCGGCCCGCCTCGAGAAGGGCGACGGCCTGCGCAAAATGGTCTTGTGAGCTCGGGTCGTACACGGCGTAGGCGAGCCCGCCGTGTTTCTTCACAACCGAGAACGAAGGGATATCGCTTGGCCCGTCGGCAATGTAGATCATGTTTCTAAACGGCACTCGGCGCTCTTCTTCGGGGATGGCGTCGTTAACGGAGATCGAATCCAGTTTCCCTATGCCTTTATTGATCTCGAATAGGGCTCTGGTCTTGGTGGTGTTGTCGAGAAAAGTGGCGATTTGGCTTATCTGCCCTGTCTCGGGTTGGGCATCGAGGTCTGTGCCGGGGGCGGCGGGCACTTCAACAAACTCGGAAGCCCATATCCCGTCGAGCCGACTCGCGACGGCCGACCCGCGGATCATCTCGGCGAGGCCGCTGCTGACGACGTAATGTTCAAGGTGGATGTCGCCGAGGCTAAATTCCTGAACGTCGAGAATCCGGGCCAGTCCATCGAACAGCTCGGGAATGCCGGGATAGAACTGAATCTGGCCTCCCAACTCGCGCAGTCTGGCGTTGGTGAGCCCGGCGAGTTTTCCGGCGCGGACGTACGCGATGAGGTGGCCGAGGTAGCATGTGTCGCGTTGCACGCGGACCCCCGCGCGGGCGTAATAAGCGGGCAACCGGTTCACCTCGGCGAAAAACGCTTCTTCGTCAACGCTGTAAGCCTCGAACAAGGGCCGTTGCATATAGTGCGGCGACAGGGTCTTGTCGAAATCCCATATGACGGCGATGACGTTTTGCGAGAATAGACCTTTCCCAGACATGCGGAGGTCCTCCCGATAAAGATTTCTCCCCTAAGACGATAGCAGCTTAAGACTGCGGGCACAACCCATGCAATGCTGCCCAATCAGGCGTATAATCAACGTGTCGCTCTTTTCGCTCGCGAAGCGGACGAGACGTCGATTTGGCGAGCGCCACAACCCAACGGAGGGAGTGAAATGCAGATCAAGACAACATGCGGCGAGGCCTTAGCGCGCAAGTACCCCGAGCAGATCGCCATCGCCATTGCGAGAGACCCTCAGGGGAAATGCAACCCGATCACGCTCGGCTGGGTCATGCCGACCTCGAGCCAACCGCCCATGCTCGCCATATCCGTTGGTCTGACGCGATACTCGATCGAGGCCATTCGACACGCTGGCTCGTTTGTGATCAGTTTTCCGTCTGCGGCCATGGCCGACGACGCCCTGTTCTATGGGACGAAGTCAGGACGCGACATGGACAAGATCGCCGCCTGCGGCACGAAAACACAGGAGGCCGCAGCAATCGACTGCCTGTTGTTCGCAGACGCCGTGGCGAACTTTGAATGCATGCTCGATTCCGAGCTATTGACGGGCGACCATGTGATATTCGCCGGAAAGGTCATTGCGGCGCATCAAAACGAAGACGCAAGCATCCGGCGGCTGTACACGATTGACTCGAATTACGGAATGAGTGGATGCGTTCCGGCGTAGTGCACGATTTCAAAGATGCCGTGACGTGATTTTCCGCCGTATTTCGTGCTCGTACCCGTAATCGTCATCGAAGAACCGAGTACGCGCACGGCCGATGAGCACGAGTCGTGCCCAAACAACTTCGATGAAAAGGCGTCTTACCGACCTTATGAAACAGAGCGCTCAGGCGTGTGCGTGCTAAAAGGAACCATGAATAGTCAACAGGCTGGTATGCCGACGGCCCTCCAGGCGGCGGCCGTCATACGGGAAACGACGTGCAGAACGGTCTTGAACCGTTCTACAGTCAGCGACTATTCCCTGAATTGCTACACGGGATGCGCGCACGGATGTGTGTATTGCTACGCGCGCTTTATGCAGCGTTTTCACCCGCACGCCGAATCGTGGGGCGGATTCGTGGACGTGAAAGTCAACGCCGTCGAAGCGCTCGAGCGGCAATTGCGCCGCGCGCGTCCCGGCAATGTTTTCATGAGCAGCGCCTGCGACGGCTGGCAACCCGTCGAGGGCGATCGGAGACTTACGCGGACGTGCGCCGCGCTGCTGCTCGAACACGAGTTCCGGGTAAATGTGCTCACGAAGAGCCCGCTCGTCCTCCGGGATCTGGATGTCTTCGCGGGACGCAACGCAACAATCGGCGCAACGGTGACAACGCTTGACGAGGCCCTGCGGAAACTGTGGGAGCCGCGCGCCGGTTCCGTCGAGGAACGTTCGAGAATCATCAAGGAAGCCCACGCCGCAGGCCTCGAAACGTCCGTCATGTTCGGCCCGCTGCTCCCGTTCCTGTCGGACGACCAGAACTCAGTCAACGCGCTTTTCGAATGGGCCGCGGACCTGGACGTGGACGTCATCTGGGTGGACGGCCTCAACCCGCGTCCAAAAGTGTGGGAATCGGTTCGGGACCTTCTGGACAGGCAATTCCCCGGCCTTGGCGAGCGCTACCGCCGCGTCCTGTTTTCGGCTCCTGTGCGCACGGCGTATCTAAGGGGTCTTCGCGAGCGCGTCGCCGTCGCCGCACAGAAGGCGCATATGGCCGATCGCCTTGCCGGATGCCCCTGAGTTGCGCCCAGATATCGTTTGCGAGAAGTGCGGCAACCGGCGGTGCGCCTTCATGACGGCGGGCAGCGCAATCCGGTGCGAGTCAGAGGTTTCGAACTCGCATCGAGCCGCAGGCTGTCGGTGAGCGCAGGCGGGGGGAAACTGGGGTTGGCTAACGTCGTCGCCACCCGGACAACCAGCGCGTCTGTTTGATATATCTTAAGATATTCTCGCGCGTCTGATACTCGCCGGTGGTTAGGGCGCCCAGTTTGGACATGGTGCTCAAGTATCCCTGGAACGCTTGTACGATATTCTGTCCGGCGGCGTTCACGGATTCGGTTTCCGCCCGCAGCGTCATCAGTTCCTTCACCGTCTCCATCTTGCCCGATTTTGCCGCCGTCAGCAACGGCGTTTCCCCCATAAAGCCGGGACTGTCCACGGAAACGCCGCACTCGACCAAGAATCGAACGGCTTCTACGTTGCCTTCGCGGGCCGCCCAGTGAAGCGGGGTCATGTACGAATCGCACAAAGCGTTTTTGTCGGCCCCGTTCTCGATGAGCAAGGCGATGATCTCGGTGTTCCCCTCGATTGCGGCAGTATGAAGCGGCGTGAACCCGCCCACGTCTTTCGCCTCGAGCTGTCCTCTGACGACAAACCGTTTCACATTGCGCAACGCGCTGCCTCGCTTTGTAGCATTGTATTGACGGATGGCTGTGTGTATCGAGTATTCGCTTTTTCTCGGCGTTAGGAGAAACGCGTCGATCTCGGCAGCATGCCGCACGCCGAATACCGAAAGCAACGCAACGGCGGCAATCGCTACACCGATCTTTACCGCCGTCGGGGCAAGGTACCAAATGTCGCCAAAGAACCGCCGTCCACGCGACGGTTCGGGATGATACTCTGCGGGAACGTAATCGTCGTCGCCTGCTTCCCCCCGGAATCCCTCTGTGACCTCATACGAACGCTCGGCTTCCTCGGCCGTGTAGCCCGTTCCCTCGTCTTGCCACTCGGACGCATCGGGCGATGCGCCGTGCTCGGGATGTGCGCGCCGTTCGTGCGGGCTGGCCGTCGTCCCCGTGGGCACGAAGACGGCCCTTTTCCCGAATAGACGGGACGGACGCGCTTCTCCCAGAGGGGGCACGGCAAGCAGGTAAAAGAACACCGTCAACGGGGAAAAGAAGATGCTGCAGAGGAGACAGAGCCCGGGATCCCGGTTCTTTGCCTTGGCCACGGCAACGTTCATGCCCGACCAAACGAGCCACACCGCAGCTATGCCGGCGACTATTTTGATCACCGGAGGACTCCTCCATCTAGCCCGCATCGCCCACTATGACGCGGCGAATCGCGGCAGTTTCTTGGCGCGGAACGCACTGAAGCTTTGTTCTCAACACGCAGCGGCGTTCATCGCTCAGCGTCAACCTGTCCGCATCCAGTATCTTACCACGCTTCGTTTGGGTTCCGGTGCGCGATGGGCGCCAGACTACGAAAACCATAGCACAATTGCGGTGGGTTTTCACCTCTACGTAGAAGCGCATTCTGCGCATTCGCCGAAACAGTCACGTTACTTCCCGATGCAAAAAGAAGAAAAAATCACGTCCAGGAGGTCTTCCGAGGTGGTCTCGCCGGTGATCTCGCCGAGGGCGCCGAGCGCTTCCCGAAGGTCGATGCTCAGAAACTCGGGCGATGCCCCGAAGTTCTCGAGAAGCCCGTCGAGGGCCTTGGCGGCCCGACGGAGGCTGTCGCGCTGATGGGCGCGGGTCAGCATTTCTTGACTCGGCGCGATCGACATATCGCCGAGCAACAATCGACCGATGGCCGACTCGAGTTCCTGGAGTCCTGCGCCCGTTGCCGCCGATACGGCGCACGCCGCGTTGAAGTCCACGCGCCAAGGGACGCGCGCCGCCTCGTCGACCAGATCCGTCTTGTTGAGCACCAGGATGATAGGCGTCTCGATGCTTCTCAAGTCGGTCGAGAACTGCTCGTCTTCCGCAGTCAAAGGCTGGGAAACGTCGCACACGAACAGGACAATGTCGGCCGTCTTGAAGGACTCGCGGGCCACATCCATGCCGATCTGTTCCACTTCGCCGGCGCCGCTGCGTATGCCGGCCGTGTCCGTGAGGCGAACCGGCACGCCCGCGATCGTAATGACTTCCTCGATTCGGTCGCGCGTCGTGCCCGGTTCAGCCGTGACGATGGCGCGCGCATCACGCAACAAAGCGTTGAAAAGGCTGGATTTACCTACGTTCGGACGCCCGGCTATGGCCACGGAGGCCCCTTCCCGATAAAGCCGGCCCGTTTCCGCGGTATTCAACAACGTGCGCATGCGTTCCCTGGCCGAGGCAAGCCGGCTCCGCAGACCCTCGTTCACGAGGTCGGGCAGGTCCTCTTCTGGGAAGTCTACCGACGCTTCGATGCGCGCCAACGCATCGACGAGGACTGTGTTTAGGCTGTGGATAGATTGCGACAGCGCCCCGCTTGCTGCGGTTGCCGCCGCCCGGAGACTTGCTCGCGTCCGCGCGCGGATCCGATCGATAACGGCCTCCGCCTGAACGAGGTCAATCCGGCCGTTCAAGAATGCCCGGCGCGTGAATTCGCCCGGTTCGGCTATCCGCGCCCCGTGGATCAAGACCAGTTCGAGCACCGCATTGAGGGGGCCTGCGCCCCCGTGACAGTTTATCTCAACCACGTCCTCGCGCGTGTAGCTGTGGGGCGCGCGCATTACATGGACTAATACTTCATCTATCGCGGCACCGTCGTCGTCGCGCACTTCCCCATAGAAAACGCGGGCGCGACTCGTCTTGATGTCGCGCCCCCGCGGGGAGCAAAAAATCCCACGTACGATGTCCACGGCCTTGGCGCCGCTTACCCGGACTATGCCGATCCCGCCCTCGCCGAGCGGCGTCGAGATCGCTGCAATGGTGTCTTCAAGACTCGTCGGCCGCACCGCGCACTCGCTCGCCCCCCGCGTATGAATCCGTTGCCATGTCCCCTTCGCGGAAACCCGATCGCGCGGCGCCCCGGCGTCCGCGGGGCCGACG
>DUZM01000140.1 GCA_013349485.1 Candidatus Hydrogenedentota bacterium
AAGCTGCAGCACCCGGGACTTGAGGACGCCTATGAAGTCGGCTGCGTCGTGCGGGTGCTGCAGCTTCAGCGGGTCCCGGACGGCACGCTCAACGTCGTGATTCAGGCTTTGAAACGTTTTCGCGTGCTTGGATTGGCGCAGCGGGAACCCTACCCGCTGGTACGTCTCGAGCTGCTTAATGACGTCAACGCCGATCCGGAAGCGCTGACGCCCTTGGCGACCACCGTAAAGATGCAAATGGAGCGGCTTATTCGACTCTCACCGAACATCCCCGAGGGTGCGAGCAATTTGCTTGCGAGCATTGACGACGCGGGATTCTTGGCCGATTTGGTCGCGAGTAACCTCGGCATCTCGACCGAAGAGAAGCAGAAGATCCTCGCCACGGTGGATAGGAAACAGCGCTTGGAGCGGCTGACGTATCTTCTTGCGCGCGAGACGGAGCTGCTCGAGGTGTCCACGAAGATCCAGGACGAGGTCAAAAGCTCGATTGACAAGAGCCAACGGGAGTTTTACCTGCGCCAGCAGCTCAAAGCCATCCAGGAAGAGCTGGGCGAGGGCGAGGCGGCGCGCCCGGAACTCGAAGAGTACCGAGAGAAGATCGGCGCCCTCGGGCTGCCTGAGGAGGTCAAGAAGGAGGCCGAGCGCGAATTGGGCCGGCTCGAGCGGATGAATGAGGCCAGCGCGGAATACCACGTCATCACAACCTACCTGGACTGGATTGTCGAGTTGCCGTGGAACAAGTCCACCGAAGACCGTTTGGACATAGCGCGGGCGGAGGCCATTCTCAACGAGGACCATTATGGGCTCGACAAGGTCAAACGGCGCATAGTCGAATACCTTGCCGTCCGCAAGCTGAAACCGGACGCGGGCGGGCCGATTTTGTGTTTCGTGGGGCCGCCGGGCGTCGGCAAGACATCGTTGGGGCAGTCGATTGCGCGGGCGCTCGAACGCAAGTTTATCCGGATGTCGCTGGGCGGCATGCGCGATGAGGCGGAGATTCGCGGGCATCGCAAAACCTATGTCGGGGCCTTGCCCGGGCGCATCGTGCAGAGCATTCGCAAGGCCGGTTCGAACAACCCCGTATTCATGCTTGACGAGATCGATAAAGTCGGGTCGGATTTCCGCGGGGACCCGTCGTCGGCGCTGCTCGAGGTGCTCGATCCCGCGCAGAACAATACGTTTACGGACCATTATCTCAATGTACCGTTTGATTTGTCTAAGGTGATGTTTATCGCGACGGCCAACGTGCTTGACACGGTTCCGTGGGCGCTGCGCGACCGGATGGAAGTGATCGAGATACCCGGCTACACGATCGAAGAGAAGGTCCACATCGCGCGCAAGTATTTGGTTCCGAAGCAATTAGAGGCCCATGGCATACCGAATAAGAAGGTCTCGGTCACGGCAAGCGCGCTGAAACGCATCATCCGGGCGTATACGCGCGAGGCGGGAGTCCGCAACCTCGAACGCGAGATCGCCAGCGTGTTCCGTGGCTGTGCACGGAAGTTCGCGGAAGGTCGCGAAGCACGCATTTCGGTGGGTCCGGACGGCCTGCGCGAGTACCTTGGCAATGCGAAGTTTCATGCGGAAGTGGCCGAACGCACACGCATTCCCGGCGTAGCCACGGGTATGGCGTACACGGCGACCGGCGGGGATATCCTGTTCATCGAGGCAACCCGCATGCCCGGAAAAGGCCGGTTGGTATTGACGGGCCAACTCGGCGACGTGATGAAAGAGTCCGCGCAGGCCGTGATCAGCTATGTCCGATCCAATGCCGGCAGACTCGGGATTCCTAATGAGGCGCTTAGCGAACACGATATCCACATTCATGTGCCTCAAGGCGCTGTGCCCAAAGATGGTCCCAGCGCCGGCGTCACTATACTCACCGCCGTGGTCTCGCTGTTGATCGGGAAGCGCGTCAAAAATGGTCTTGCTATGACCGGGGAAATCACACTGCGCGGTCTCGTCCTCCCTGTGGGCGGCATCAAGGAGAAAGTCCTCGCGGCGGTTCGCGCCGGTATCAAAGACATTATCCTGCCCGAACGCAACAAGAACGACCTGGACGACGTCCCGGAAAGTGCCACAAAGAAAGTCACCTTTCATTTCGTCGGCCAAATGGATGAGGTCCTTGCCATCGCCCTCGGAGTTCGACTCTAGCCCCGACTAGGCCGGGCAATCTACTGCCGTAGCGCTTCCAAGTGCAACTACTGCGTTGCGCTCGCTCGGCCGCCTGCAAGCGGCTACCGGCGGCACGAGTTTCCAGCCCGTGAATCATGCCCAGGATGCCCATGCCGCATTCTCTCATTGGGCGCGCCCCCCATATTTGGAGGCATCTGCGTCGCTTGGCCACGGCTGTTTGTGGTCAGCTGTTTTCCCAAGTTAGACCTTGCCTCTCGAAACGTATCGAAACACAGATTCCCCAGCCATAGATGTGCGGTAAGTTACTGACAATTATGTATGTTATGGCGACGATTTGGGCCAGACCGGACGCCGTACACGACCAGGGCGTTTCAAGACGTTTCACGCACCAACTCTTTCTTGCGTGAAAGCGGCCTTTCTCAGTCGAGCGTTTCGTTTGCCGCGAGGCGCCGGAATATGCAGGCATTGTCCGCGGCGTCGGGACACATGCTGACAATCCGGGCCGATTCTTCTGCGAGGGCACGCGCTTTGGCCTCTTCGCCCAAGTTGCGCAGGTATCCGATCAATTCGACCCGGAGTTGGCTGTCAAATGGGGCAAGCGGCAAGGTTTCGGCAAGCGTCTCGACGGCCTTCTGCGCGTTGCCTAAGCGTGCTTCGGCCGTCGCCAGGGCCGCATACGGCCGAGCAACGCCGGGGAAGAACTTGATCGCATTGGCGGCCCATTGGCGCGCCTCTCGAGGGCGGGACTGTTCGAGGTGGATTTCGGCGAGCCGGGATGCGGCCATTGCCTGGAGCAGTCCAATGCGTGCTTGCCCCATCGCGGAGTCCCGGCCCCAAGCGACGAAATATGGGTCCGAGTACTTGCCCAGGAGCAACGTGGCGTAATCGGACGAAGTGGCTTGCATGGCGAGTTCGAGGGTTTTTCTTTCCGCGTCCTCGCGTCCCGTGACACGCAAGATCGCCGCCAGGTTCAGCCAGGGCACCGCGGCATCGCTTCTAAGGGCGCACACCTGCCGATTCAACCGGAGCAAATCCGAGAAAAAGCGCCCCGCATCCACCGGACTGCGTTGTTCGGCGTCCGCCAAGCGTGCCATAATGGTTGCCAGCATAAACTCCGGTTGTTCGGGATAGCGCTCGAGACCCCGCGACGCCAGCTCGGCCGCCAAGGCCGTCTGGCTCGGCACAAGGCATACGTACTGAAGGATCTCGGCCAGATCCTGTGTCGCGCGAGGAAAGCGCGTGAACGGACGGCCGCTTGACGCGGCTTCGCTGAGCCCTGCCAGGAGTGCGGGGAAGCGGGTCTCTCCCGCCAACGCACACGCTTTCCGGTGTCCCTGGCGCGTAATCTGCTCGCGTGCTTCCGGATGTTCGAGGTAGTACTCGACGAGTTCGAGCAGGTTGTCCGGGCGGTAGAGGACCATTTCTTCTCGATCAGTTAGGAAATCGCGGACTTCGAGGTTGTCTTCCTCGACGAACAGGAGCGCGCCACAGGCCAGCGTTTCGAAACAGCGCAGATTCATTTCCCGGCGTACGGAATGATTGAACACAATGCGCGCACGGCTGAGCATGCGGGCGTACGCCTCGTCGAAGTGGCCGCCGCAGATGACGATCGTGTAGCGGCCGGCCAAGGCCGAAAGCCGCTCGAGAAGCCTGCCGCGCTCGACATGGATAGCGAAGTTGAGGTTGCCAACGAAAAGCACGTCGATGTCTTTCTCGACGTCCATCTTCCGATGGATGTGGCTTTTCTGTGAATAGAGCGGCGTAACGAAGCGCGGGGCGACGCCCTCGACGCGGAGTTCGCGTTCGCCCAGCCGGTCCGTCAGGATGTAGTCGTACCGGGCAAGGTTATGGCAGAGCTGCGGGTAATGCAGGTTCCAGTCGGACACGAGGGCCGCGGTGGGGATAGGACACTCTTCGACACGCCGGGGCGGCGGGTACATCTCCGGATACCAGCACAGAAGAATGTCGGGGGGCCACGCCTTGCTTATCCGTGCAATGACTTGCTCCGCCGTCTCGTGCGGCGCGAAGCCATAATCCGCGTCTTCCTCGACCTCGAGCGTGCGCACTTCGTGTTCGCGCCACCCATCGAGCAGGGCCAGGTCCGCCTTGCGGTACGTCGAGAAAAGCCGGCCTATAGACAATACGTTCACGCGCCGATACTAGAGAATCCGCGGCATACCGTCAAGGCAGGAACGAACGCAACCGTCGCGCCATGGTTTCTGCAAATCAACTTCGGGGAGGACGCAAGCCGTTATGTCCGCGTATCCGAGAAGGGCTCGGCAACAACTTGATGTTCATCTTCGTAGACGATGTCTCCGGGCTTCTTTAAAGGCACAGGCGGACACGTCTCCCCACACCTTTGTTTGAACGCGCGCTCGCATACGTCAGCCCCTTTGTCACGATTCCTCTTCCAGTCGCGCGAGTCCTTCCGATGCCGCTTCACGGGCTTCCGCGCAGGAAGGGTATGACGTGAGCACCTCTTGGAAACACGGTTTACTCTTCTCGTAGTCATGCAACATATAGTGGGCCCATCCCTTCGCTACCCATGCTTCAGCGCACGTGTCCCGTCTGTCGCTATAGTCCGATAGAATACCGTCCGCTTCAACAACGGCTCTCCTGTAGTCCCTCAAATAGAAAAGATAAACATGCGCAGTCCCCAGGCGGGCCCTCGCACATGCCGGCCGGTCTTTGGGAAACCACTGACAAACGGCCCGAAACCCTTGTACTTCCTTTTTCCATCTCCTTTGTCCTTCGCTCCCCCATGTGGCGATCGCATACAGCCTTTGCTCTTCGCCCGTTGCTTTCTTCTCGATGAACGAATGCTCTTGTACCAGCCATTCCGGTGGCTTCCGTGCTTCTTCCCACGTCTCCGCAGGAGTGTGCGCATTCACCAGCAACAGAACCGCAGTGGGAAGGGTAAGGATGGAGTTGTGTACTAGGTGGACACCGATCGGCCCCCAGAGCGTCTTGCGCCACTCGTAGACTGCCGCCAGCCCAAGTCCAAAGAGGAAGAGAAAGAGGAAATCAAACGCGCCTGTGCGCCCAAGCAGATAATGAGACCAGGCAAACAAAACGGCCTGAGCCACCACAGCCACATGAGGTGAAACACGCTGCCGAAAGGCGTTGTAAAGGAATCCGCGATAGAACACTTCCTCGGCAATGGGTCCCAGCGTGAAAGCCATTACGAGCGGCAGGAATAACCGAGGATCGTTAGGCGCGAGCCTTATCCAGACCCACGCCTCGCCTACCTCGATGGGTCTTTCAAGGACGAGCCTGAGGATCGCGAGGAAAAGCCCTTGGGCAACAAGCAAGACCAAGGCGATGGGAACTGCAAGCGCAAATTCCTTCAAGACGAGGCCAAGGCGGCAGCTTCCCTGCAGCAGGCCCACCCTGTACGTGACCCAGAGTGGGAAAAGAGCCATCCAGACGAGAACGGAAACCCACAGTACCGCATGCACCGCAAACGAGCGAATGCCAAAGATCAGTGAGAGATGATAGGTGCCCGCATAAACGGCCACTACGGCGCACCCGACTGCGATGTACTGCAGTGGCCAGGGAACCGCGCCAAATACGTCGTAACGCTTCACGCTTGGGACCTCCTCTTACCGCAGCGTGCTAGGAATAGCCCCCGTCACTCCCCGACAAGCTCATAAGCAGCGCCATTTCCTCAGGCGAGACGCGGCCGGGTTTTCTCCCGATACGATCTGCGGCGAGGGTGCGAATCTGGCTCATTTTTACCCAGGAACGCTTTGGGAGGCTGCATGAAGTGATTTGCAGCGAAAGCGGGAAACCGGCGCGCCGGGCCCGGTTTGTGACTGCGATGGCGATGGCCGTGCCGGAACGCTCATTGAAGACCTCCCGGCTCAGGATAACCACCGGGCGCCGCCCGGCTTGCTCGGGGCCGCGAACCGGGTTCAAGTTGGCCCAGCGTACGTCGCCCCTCAGTGTTCGGGCCATGAGTCTTCCTCGATGTTTATACCCTCGTCGGCCATGGCTTGCTCTTCGCGTTTGTCGAGCTTCGCGCACCCCATAGCCAGCCTGGCGCCGCTCAACCGTGCAAGCTTCTCCTCGACGGCCGCCTGAACGGCTCGACTTCGGTAGGGAAACACTTTCCCGCTGACCAAGCGATCCAGCTTCTCGAGCACCCCCGCTTCCATGGTCACAGCGATCTTCATGGTGCTCATTCCATCACCTCCAGGTATGACAATACATCATACTGACAGGGCGTGCCAACACGCGCACAGCTTCCAGCGTCCTGATTGCGTTCATTGGGCTGAGCTTGCAGCAGGCGTTTTAGCACGGCGCGGTGATCGACGTTGAGTGTGTTGAGACGGAAGCAGGTAGTTGCATTCACCGTTGGCGGCGGCGGGCGAATGATGCTATGCTAATCCGTCGCGCGGAAACGGGACTGCGAGGGAATGTTTATGGCGAACAAGAAACCGAAACGAGGAAAAGTCAAGCGGGAGAGGAACATGGCGTTCTCGACCCTGGCGGTGCATGCCGGGGAAGATCGGTCGCGTTACGCGGATTCGATCA
>DUZM01000264.1 GCA_013349485.1 Candidatus Hydrogenedentota bacterium
AACCCGTCGAGAGCGTTGTCTCGCACAAGACGGTGCGGGTGCGCGCAGTGAGTTCGCCTAGCTGATCCGCTTTTCGCAACATCTCGGCGCGGCGCATGTGCGCCTGAGTGTACGCTTCGATGATGTCCGCCCGCCGCATTTCCCCGATGATCCGGTTCGGTTCGTGGGGATCCACCACGGGGAGAATGGCGAAGCTGCTGGCGCCGAACTGGGCAAGGGCCGTGCTCAACGTTTGATCGGGCCGGCATACGACCACGTTCTTGGTGCAGACGTCGCCGACGGTCAAGGCTTGCGGATCTTTGTCGATGAGGGCAAGTTCCACGTCCTGCATGGTTATCATGCCCACGAGCAGGCCGTCGTGATCGACAACGGGGTAACCGGTCTCGTGTCCTGTGGCCAACTTCGCCATCAGCGTGCTCAACGGCATTTCGGGCGCCACAAAGTCGAACTCTTCCCGCATCGCCTCTTCCACCGTAATCGCTTCCATCGGATTGACGTCCTGGACGACCCCCAGCGAGATGCCGCGTCTGCGGAACTTCAGCGTGTAGATCGATTCGGGGGAGAGCCGTTGGGCGACCACCGTGCCAATCACCGTTGCCGTCATCAGCGGCACGATGACGTGATAGTTGTCCGTCATCTCAAAGATCATTAGAATGGCCGTGATAGGCGCATGAGCCGCCGCCGCGAACACGGCAGCCATGCCGACCAAAGCATACGCGCCCGCGTCAGCGGTGGCCGCAGGAAAGAAACGCTGCGCGAAAAACCCGAACGCGCCGCCCAACATGGCGCCGATAAACAGCGATGGGGCGAATATGCCTCCCGAGCCGCCGCTGCCAAGCGTGATCGACGTGCAAACGAGTTTAAGAACGCACAGCGCCAGCAGCATTCCGATCGGAAGGTTGTTGGTAAGGGCCTCCTCGATCACGGCCAGCCCTGTGCCGAATATCTTCGGCGCCCACACGCCCACCAGACCGACCACGGCGCCGCCGATGGCCGGCTTGAGCATTCCCGGAATCTTGACCCTGGTTGCGGCGGCCTCGACCCAATAAAGAGTGCGCGTGAACACAATCGCGGCAAAAGCACAAAGGATGCCGAGCACGACGTAGAACGGCAACTCGATAGGCCCGGTGGTGTATTCCACAGGCAGCGCCAGCAACGGCTGGTCGGCGAGTATGTGCCGGCTGACAATCGTTGCGGAGACGGAGCTGATGACCACCATGCCGAATGAGACGGAAGAGAACCGTCCCAGGATTACCTCGAGGGCAAACATAACGCCCGCAATAGGCGCGTTGAACGCCGCCGCAATACCGCCCGCCGCGCCACAGGCCACGGACAACGTCACGCGCCGATCCGGCAATCGGAACACTTGCCCGACCGCCGAGCCCAACGCCGAACCGATCCGAACCAAGGGGCCGACCGTTCCCGCAGATCCGCCCGAACCGATACAAACCGCCGCCGCAACCGCTTTCAATAGCATCGCTCGAGGGTGGATGCGTCCGCCCTGGTGCGCCACCGCCAGCATAACGTCCGGCACACCGTGCCCTTTGACTTCCGAGGCGTAGAACTTTCCGAGAAAACCGACGATAAGACCCCCGAGGGCCAAGACGGGCACCACCCACAAGGCGCCCAACATGCTCGCCAAGGGGCCTGCCAATAGGATATGCGTCGCCCACCAAACGACCTCGACGCCGGCTACGAACGTCACCGACGCCAAACCCACGCCCGCCCCGATCGCCACAGCCAGAACCACCGGGCCGGTTGTACGCGAGGTCCGCATCCGATCAACGGCGCGGCGGCAGTACTCGCGAAACCAACTCAACCCGTCCAGTCCCTTCCGTCTGGGCGACCTTTCGGCGATAGGCGCTGAACATAAGCCCGTGACGCCGCAACCCAGCGCCGTCACGCATGGTTCTTGTCAACGTCAATGTACCATAGTCTGCTGGTGGGTTCTACCCGGCACAAATAAAGTGACGGCAGGGAGGTACAAAAAGCCCGCGAGCAGTACTTCGACGGCGCGGACGCTAACGATCCCGTTTCCGCCCTGCCCCAACGGCCGTCGGGCGCCTGCCCGGCATTACCCGGCCGGTTTGAGTTCGACCGCGGCGCCCACGGCCTCGAGCTTCTCTTTAATCTCGTTGGCTTCATCCGTCGCGATGCCTTCCTTGACCGGCCGCGGCGCATTGTCAACGAGTTCCTTGGCTTCCTTGAGGCCGAGACCCGTGATGGCGCGGACCTCTTTGATGACCTGAATCTTCTGCGAACCGATCCCCGCCAAGACGACGTCGAACGAGGTCGGGGCCTCCTCTGCCGCGGCCGCTTCGCCGCCGCCCGCGCCGCCCATCGGCATGGCGCCCATCATCATCGGGGCCGCCGCCTCGACGCCGAATTTCTCCTCCAACGCTTTAACCAACTCGCTCAGTTCCAGAACGGAAAGCTCCGCAATTTGGTCGATGATTGTGTCGAGTTTCTTCGACATGGTTTCTTTTTCCTCCTGCTATGCCTTGCCGGCCTGCATTTATGCAGCGACGCCGGCCTCTTCCTTCTGTTTTCTAATTTGATCCAACACATTAACAAGATTGCGCGGCAGCGCGTTCAACGTACCGGCCAGTTTGCGCAATGGCATGGCGATTGTGCCGACCACCTGCGCCAGCAGCACGTCGCGCGGCGGCAGGTCCGCCAGGACCCGTAACTGATCGAGCGAAATGATCTGACCCTCCAGTATGCCGCCGTTCATCCCGATGGCCTGCACTTCCTTGGCGAAATCTTTGAGAATCTTCGCCGGCCTCACCGGGTCTTCGCAGAACGCCCAAGCCGTGGGCCCGTCCATAAAACCTGCCGCGTCCGAGAGCGCCAACTCGTCGAGGGCGCGGCGCGCAAGGGAGTTCTTGAACACCTTAAACTGGACGTGCTGCTCGCGAAGCATCCTGCGGAGTTCCGTAACTTGTTCAACGTTAATTCCCTTGTATTTGGTCAGAATCGCGATCCGGCTGGTCTCGATGCACTGCTTCAACTCAGCCACCGATTCTGCCTTCTCCGTCTTGCGCAAAACCAATCACCTCCTCTCCCAATGAACTTGGGGATGACGTGCTTTCTGTCATTCCCGCGAAAGCGGGAATCTCCCCATATGCCCGTTGCCGCGGGCGAGCAAAACGAGATTCCCAATCAGATTGGAAATCAGGCGGCGCGCGCTCTTTCAACAGGCCCATTGCCCCCGCTCCTTGCCAGGGCAGGGCCCGGCTTGGCCGGGGCATACAAAAACCCCGCGCCGGCGACAGCCGACGCGGGGGCACACTTCTTGCACAAATCCCGACTCGAGTCTCGGCAGGCAACATTAAGGCCCAAAGGCCGCCGGCTGTCTACGACGTACACACACACGATTAAACTGTTAACGGCATTTCGAGAGGCGGAGTCTACCAGCCGCTGCCTCGGTATGTCAAGTTCCGGTCCTTACATTCATTCGCAAATTGGGTTTGTGCTACTATAGCGGAAAGCGGACTACGGTTGCGGCGCAAGCAACAACCCGAGGGACCCGGTTATGCGGAACCGTTTACTGAGTTACGGCAGTCTTCCTATCATGATCGCGCTGTGTATCCTCGTCAGCGGCTGCACAAGGCCTACGCCCGCCGCCGAGGCCGAAACAGAAGGGCCGGAATCAGGGACAGCGTTCCCACAATCCGGCTCGGGAACGAAGCCGGAGCAAGGGCCGCCGGGTACGGATGCCGTCGACGAAGCGCCGGTGGACGGCGATTGGCTCGTGGGCGTCTTGCCCGCAGAGATGGAGAGCCTGAATCCGTTCACGACGTCCGACGCCTATGCCGCCCGTATCAATGAATATGTATTTGAAAGCCTTCTGGACATGGACAACGAAACGTTCGAGCTGATACCCGAACTGGCGGCGTCGTGGAAAATCTCGGAAGACAAGCTCTCGTATACGTTCAAGCTTGCGGAGGGCATCATCTTCTCTGACGGTCAACCGCTGACGGCGCATGACGTCAAGTTCAGCTTCGACAAGCTGATGGACCCCACGACCGACGCGCCGCACGCACGTAACTACTACAAAGACGTGACCGCCTGTGAAGTCCTCGACGACCTCACCGTGCGCTTCACATGCAGCAAACCGTATTTCCGGCATCTGATGATGTTGGGGGGCCTTGAGGTAATTCCGGAGCACATCTACGCCGAGGGGGATTTCAACAATCACCCGAACAACCGTAATCCCGTTGGTTCGGGCCCTTACGTGCTCGAGCGATGGGACACGGGGCAGCAGCTTGTGCTCGTGCGCAATGAACGGTATTGGGGAGAGAAGCCGCATATTCTCAAGCGCGTTTATCGGATCATCACCAATCCGGAAGCCGCGCTGCAAGGGCTTATGAGCCATGAAGTGGACACGATGGGGCTTACGCCTGAGCAATGGATCACGCGGGCGTCCAAACCCAAGTTTGAAGAGGATTTCAACAAGTTGAGTTACAACGGGCCTGGATACTCATACATCGGCTGGAACCTGCGGCGGCCGCAGTTCGAAGACAAGCGGGTGCGGCGGGCCCTCACGATGCTTCTGGATCGGGAACTTATCCGCGATGAGATCTACTACAACCTTGCTGAAGTCACGTCGGGCAACTTCTTCATGGACGAACCGGAATACGACAAATCGATCAAACCCTGGCCATTCGATCCGGATACTGCAAAGCAACTCTTGGATGAGGCCGGTTGGATCGACTCGAATGGCGATGGTGTTCGCGACAAGGACGGCCGCCCATTCAGATTCGAGTTGCTACTCACAAATGATAACCCGGAGGGCGAGCAAATCGCCACCGTGTTTCAGGAAGAACTGGCGGCAGCCGGCATTGACATGTCCATTCGCCAACTCGAGTGGGCCACCTTTCTGGAGAGCGTCAAGGGCCATAACTTCGATGCCTGCATGCTCGGCTGGAGTCTACCCCCGGAACCCGACCCGTATCAGGTCTGGCATTCCTCGCAGGCCGTAGTCAATGGGTCCAACGCCGTGGGCTTCGTCAACAAGGAAGCCGACGAAATCATTGAAGAAGGTCGGCTTATCTTTGACCGGCAGGAACGGGTGAAGCTTTATCACCGGTTCCATGCCATTGTCCACGAGGAACAGCCGTACACGTTTTTGTTTTGCCGGAAGGCCCTGCTGGCGACCGACAAACGGTTTCACAACGTGATTGTCTATCCGCGCGGGCCGGATTCGCGTGAATGGTGGGTCCCGCTGGCGTTGCAGCGATACCACTAGTAGCCGAACACCCGAGGCACACGAAACCGTGAGAGCCTATCTCGTACGGAGACTAGCCCTAATCGTGCCGACCTTCATCGGCATCAGCCTGATCTCCTTTTTTGTCATTCAGCTTGCACCCGGCAGCCCCATTTATTTCAAGTTCCTAGCCGGACAGGGCCTTATGGCGTCGGATGCGGAGACGGAACAGATTATCGAGGAAACCAAGCAGCTCTATGGCTTGGACAAACCTATCTGGGAGCAATACATTCGTTGGCTTTGGCGGATGATTCGCCTGGATTTCGGGAACTCGTATAAGGACCAGCGGCCCGTTCGCGAAAAAATCTTCGAGACCGTGCCAATAACGCTTCAGCTGAATATCATCTCCATTCTGATTATCTATCTGATTTCTGTGCCGTTAGGCGTCTATTCCGCGACGCACCACCGCACGTTGTCGGACAACATATTGACTTTCATTCTGTTCGTGTTGTACAGCCTGCCGACGTTCTGGACGGCCATGTTGCTTATTCTCTATCTCGGCGGCGGGGAGTACCTGGACTGGTTCCCGGTGGCAGGACTCAATGACGTCGGCGCGGAGAACCTCCCTTGGGACAAATGGTTAATCGACCGTCTCCATCACATAGCTTTACCCGTGTTCTGCTTGACGTACGGCGGGCGTGCGGGCCTTTCGCGATACGCCCGCGCCGGGATGATCGAGACCATTCGCCAAGACTATATCCGAACGGCGCGGGCTTACGGGTTTTCCGAGAAGATCGTTGTTTTCAAGTATGCGATGCGGAACTCCCTGATCCCGATCCTCACCCTGCTGGGGACGCTGCTCCCCGCTTTGATCGGGGGCAGCGTGATTATTGAGAAGATCTTCTCGATACCCGGCATGGGCAAACTCGGGTTCGAGGCGATACTTTCGCGGGACTATCCGCTGATTATGGGCGTGCTGTCCATGTCGGCGTTGTTGACGCTTATTGGCTTGGTCATTTCAGACATCACCTACGCATTGGTCGATCCGAGGATCAAGTTCAAGTGAGAACGGACGCCACAACGCGAAAACGCAAGCACAAGAAGCAGAGCTACTGGCGGATTGTGGCACGCCAGTTTGCCAGAAACCCCTTGGCCATTGTTGGCTTGGTTTATATCCTTTTCCTGTTCCTGGTCGCGATCAGTGCGCCATTGCTCGCCAACGACGTTCCCCTGTACATGGTTAAAGACGGTAAATCGTATTGGCTGCCTGCACTTATCACATACAAGGATCTCCTGGCCGAGAACATGTACAAGAACTTCTCTCGGTGGGAACCCGGGGAGGGCGAACGTGCGACGCGCCCGCCAGTGCCTTTTTCCCCGCTGGCGCAGGACCTCCGCCGCCGAAAGAAACCGCCGGCAACGCCGCACCTGGCGAAGCCCCCCCCCGACACGCCCAATCCACG
>DUZM01000251.1 GCA_013349485.1 Candidatus Hydrogenedentota bacterium
AGACGTAACGATCACGCTCTGTGGTCACGCCGCGATGGCGGGCCGTGTGGTCCACGCCGATACCGGCGAGCCGATCACGGACGCAGAGCTGTTCCTGGCGCACTCGCACATCGACAACGTTGTGCCGGAAATGCTGGCTGAAAGCCGTTCTGTGGGACGCTTAAGCGATCTCGAAGGCCGCTTCGAGCTTTCGAGATTGGACGTCGGCGACGTCACCGTGATAGCCAAGGCGTCGGGATTCGAACCGGGACTCACCAATGGCTTGGTTCTTGTCGAGCATGAGACGTTGACCGATGTGGAAATACGCCTTTCTCCGAGCGATGAAGAGCCTATCACAGGCCGCGTCTGCGACGCAGAGGGAAACCCGATTCCCAGAGCGTCGGTCTATGTTGAGGAAAGCCTGGACATGCGTGTAATGGATCGCAACGTCGCGACAACAACGGACGCGGACGGGGCTTTCACGATCGAGGATCCTTGGGGTAATGCCCAATTCGTTTCCGTCTGGCATCCCGGGTACGCGCCGGCCTCTACCTATGCGGCGCAAGGCGGAACGGTTGTTCTTGAGCCAGAAGCTAGAGTGGAAGGCATTGTGTTGGACGGGAACATGCCAGTGGCCGGAATGGGAATCCAGGTTCATCTCAGGCGACAGCTGCCGGTCAGCTTAATGTACTTCGCAACCACCGACACCCGGGGCGTCTTCAGCATTGGTGACCTACCATCCGGAACGTTGGATATTAACACAACGCTGAGTCCGGACTATCCCGGGTTCGTCTGCCGAACTGTAGACGCTATTGCAGGCCAGACCACGCATATCGTGCTGCGATTCGAGCGGGGCACATCCAGACTTGAAGGTCGGATCACCTATCATGGGAAGGTTGCCCCAGGAGAGGTGGAACTATGTTTCTCGACGCCCTCCGGCGAGCAGAAACACCGCACTGATCTCGAACCCGACGGCAGCTATGAATTGACCGATTTGCCGTCCGGCGAGGCCAGGCTTAGGTACCGGCCGTGGAAGGCTCATTCGAAATACCGATCGTTGACTATCGAAGAAGGTGTCTCGATGCGTCTGGACATTGATTTCAGCGGCCAAGGATGTATTCGGGGCCGCGTCAGCGGCATTCGTTCCGACGATGGATGCTTGGCATCGGTGTGGGTGTTTCCACTACATGTTGACCTGTTTCAACCGTCAGGCGAGGTGAGGTCTTGTGCCGCCGTGTTTTCCGAGTTGAAGGTTGGGTACGCGGATTGCCAGACCGACGGTAGTTTCATGGTGTCCGATCTGGAGCCCGGCACGTACAATCTATTGGTTGTCCACGACACAATGGGTTGGATGGGCTTCTATCCGGAGAACCAATACATCTCGTCCGTCGTCACCATCGAAGGCAACGAAACCGTCACCGCCAACTTCGATTTCCGGTAACCGTTCCAGGGATGCCCAGCACGAACAACCGGGCCTTTTGTCAACCGCCCGCCGCGTCATTGCGGGCCTCAAGCCATCTCCCGCGGCGATTCGCACAAGAAAGACATGAGGCCTTGCTAGGAGGTATTCGGGACGGCTGAGCCGGCGCCGAAGTCCTTCAGTTCGATCCCCAGGGCGAGGACGTTTGCCGGGGGATCTTCGAAACGGACGGCGTCTTTTTCGGTGACGACGATGGTGCCGGGCGTAACTTCCAGGCGCTCCTGCGGAATCACGCCGTGGTCCGGGAACGCCAACCGGTGCGCGACCACGGCACCCGCCGCCTCAAGCGTGGCAAAAAAAGACTCGGGGTTACCAATGGCGCAGAAGGCCGCGACCTCTTTGCCGCGGATAGCGTCGAGGCCGAGTTCAGCGCCGTCGGCAACGCGCCACAACGAACTCGGGCAATGGTAGGTCTTCCGGATTGGGATGTCCGGACACAGTTTCGCGACCTCGGATACAACGGAATCGAGGTCCTCGGCTTGATCGCAGCGTGTGAGGATCACGTGCGTGGCGCGGGCAAGCGCCGTGGGTGGCTCGCGGAGGATGCCGCGCGGAATCAGGCGTCCGTTTCCGAATGGGTTGGTAGCGTCGACTACGGCAACGTTTTCATCGCGCTCGAGGCGGACGTACTGGAACCCGTCATCGAGGATGAGCGTATCGCAGCCGTATTCGCCGACGGCCTTGTTCGCTGCCGCGACGCGGTCGGCGCCTTTGATTATCAACACCCGGGGCAGCTTGCGGGCGATGAGGGCGGGCTCGTCGCCGACCGTGTCCGGCGACAGTATTTCCGCCTGGGCAACGGTTAGCCTGGCGGGGTCGGGGGCACCGTAGCCCCGCGTTAAGACGGCCACCCTGTGGCCGGCGTCGAGTTCGCGTCGCGCACGCTCGATCACCGCAGGCGTCTTACCGGTTCCCCCGGCCGTAATGTTCCCAAAACTGATGACTCGTGCGCCCACGCGCACGCGCGGCCTGCGCAAACGCCGCCACATCCCCAAACGGACGAACGGCGTTCCTGCAGACAGAAGTACGGACGCGGGAAGCGAAACCGGTTCGCCGCGCCGGACCTTTTCGGCGAGATTGTCGAGAATCTTCATCGGGGTGCGAACCGCTTGCCGCTGAACTGGCGCACGAGCCCTTTCAGTTCTAGAAGCGTCAACGCGCTCAAGGCCTCGGATACGGAGATACGGCACGCCATGGCGATCTCATCGACGAACGACCCGTCCGGCGACAACACGGATAGCACGTCTTTCTCGCGTTTGTCCGCCGGTTGCGCGCCGCGCCGCGCTAGCGTCTTCGGAGCGGCGGGTACGGCGGCCGTCTCGGCGCGTTCCGGTTCCGGCGGGGCCTCGACGGCTCGCGGCGCCTGCCGGCACTCGGCCGGCAATTCGAGTTCGACGATGATGTCCTCGACGGTCTCGACGAGTTTCGCGCCGTCCCGGATCAGCGAATGCGGCCCTTGGCTGTTCGCCACGCCGACCTGGCCGGGCACCGCGAATACTTCCCGGCCTTGTTCGGCGGCCTGGCGCGCCGTGATCAACGCGCCACTCTGCGGCGGCGCCTCGACAATCAACGTCCCGAGGGCCAACCCGCTGATGATCCGGTTTCGGTACGGGAAATGTCCTTTGGACGGCTTCACGCCCATGGGGAACTGCGAGATGACGCAGCCGTGTTGAATTATCTGATGCATCAGTTCGGCGTTCTGCGCGGGATAGACAATGTCCACGCCATTGCCCAAGACGGCGATCGTGCGGCCTCCGTTCTCGAGTGCGCCCCGATGCGCCGCCGCGTCAATGCCGGCCGCCATCCCGCTGACTACCGTAATGCCGCGCGCCGCGAGTTCACGGCCGAACTTCTCGGCCATCCGGACGCCGTACGGCGTCGGCCGGCGTGTGCCCACGATGGATACACAGTGCGCATCTTCCTCGCGCAGTTCGCCCCGCACAAACAGCGCCAGGGGCGGATCGTAGATTTCCGCCAGCCGAACAGGATACTCGGGGTCCTCGAGCGTCACCAACGCAACGTCGTAGTCGGCCATGCGTCGTTGCTGCGCGTCCACGTCGACCACGTCGGCGTACTGCGCGATGCGTTCGGCCAGCTTCTCGCCCACTACCTCGCTGAGCGTGCCGCGCGACGCGTTCAAGACGTTCTCGGCCGTGCGAAACCGCGCCAACAGCCGAATGAAGTGGGCCGTGCCCACCCCCGGCACCAGCGCCAACGTCAGCCAATCTCGATGTTCCTTTCTAAGGGCCATGGGCGTAACTATAGCATCCCCCGCACGCATTTGCATAGCAGAGCCCTTTGACCCAATCGCTGTGCCGCGGTATGATTCGGCCATGGAAAAGCGGAAGTGCTCGTCGCCCTTGGCACCCCACTGGCTGCACTTGGCCGCGGCCGCCGTGCCGTTTGTGGCATTGATCATTGTCATAGCCCGGCACGGATACGATTTTCCGTACTGGGACGCCTGGGCCGTGGCGCCCCTGCTACAGAAAAGCTACGAAGGTACACTCTCGTTTCGGGACCTCTGGGCGCCGTTGAACGAGCACCGTATGCCGTTTCCTTACGCCGTCATGCTCGGACTGGCGCGGCTCACGCACTGGAACCATTACTGGGAAATGTCCGTTAGCGTCGCACTGGCAGCCGCCACCTACTGCGTGCTGCTGCATCACGTCGGCCGGACATGGAAGCTTCTCGGGCTTCCCGACCTTGTTTCCCTTCCACTGTTTCTTTCGGTTCTCCTTTTCTCCCTTGTTCAATGGGAATGCTGGCTGATCGGATGGAATCTGTTTGTCTTCATGAACGTCTTTGCGGTCGTTACGGGCATCATGCTGCTGGCCGAACCGAAGTGCAGGTGGTCGCATTGGGCCGCCGCAGCTTCGCTAGGCCTAGTCGCAACGTTTTCACAAGGTAACGCACTGGCGTTCTGGTTCATAGGGGTTCTGATTCTGCTGCTGGTGCCGGCCGAGAACCGGAAGAAGCAGGCGGCGCGCATGGCAGGCTGGATCGTTATCAGCGCCATTGTTATTTCCCTCTATTTCTACGACTCACCGAGGCCGGCCAACGACATCCCCGTGAGAGAAGCCTTGGCGCGCCCTGCACAATATGTACAGTACGTCCTCATCTACCTCGGCGCGTCCCCGGTGAACTTCAGCAAAACGGGCCACACCGTTGCGGGCGCGCTCGGGCTAGCCTGCTGGGCGGGCCTGATTTGGCGCCTGAACCGCAAACACGGGATCCGGATAGCGGCCTTGACGCCATTCATTGCCATAGGGCTTTACGCGGTCGCGGCCGCGGGCCTTACGGGCCTGGCGCGGGTCCCGCGATTCGGCCCTCTCCAGGCAACATCGTCCCGATATACTTCATTTTCGGTGTGGCTTTGGATCTCCGTCGTCATCCTGTTCGCGCTTGCTCTCGCGCACGAGAAGGAGGCATCCTCAGGAACTGAGAAGACCGGGTCGCAATCGATCTTGCATCTGGCGCCCATTGTCGTCATAGCCGCATTTTTCCTGATCAGTTCCGCGTGCTCGTATTGGTACTTCATCCAGAAGGAACCCATCCTGGCGCGCGCCCGCGCAGAACTGTTTACGCTGGAAGATGAAGGGCTTATACGACGCCTTCATCCAAGTCCGGAACTGGTGCGCGAATACGTTCCCATGCTTCGAGAGCACAGCTTGTCCGTATTTAGAGAGTAATCTGGACGGCTGCATTCTTGCGGTGTTTTCTATCGCGGTGTTAGACTTCCCGCCTGATCGAATCCTCGAGTCAACGTGGAAAACGACGGAACTGGAACTATGAGAAAAGTTGGACCGCGCCTCTGGCTATGGATAGCCGTAGTCCTATTCGGCGTCGTGATGGTGATGCACATAGGTCAACCGAACATCGAGGAACCCGTTCAGAAACTGCGCATCATCGACGTCCACGAACACATCCAGTCCCTGGGCGAAGCACCCAAGCTTTTGGCCGCCATGGATCGCGTCGGCATCGAAAAAACCCTGTTGATGGGCAGTTCGTGGTTCACCATCACTTTAAACCATAGCGTCGGGTTCACGCGGTACGACGAGAATAACGAGGGACTACTCAGGATTGTCCAGGCATATCCCGGCCGGTTTGAGGCATGGCCCACCGTCAATCCCATCGATCCCCGTAAACTCGAGAAGTTCAAGTCCCTAATCGAGCGCGGCGCCACCGGACTCAAGCTGTATTCCGGCCACGGACTGATAAATAGCACTACGGGCGATTATATGTTCCATCCGATCGCGATCGACGACCCGCAGATGTTTCCTTTGTATGCATATTGCCAGGAGCATTTCATTCCTGTGTGCATACACGTCAACCCGGGGCCTAAAACGCCCGGGTTTGCAGACGAGTTCGTCTCGATGCTCCGCCGATTCCCCGACCTGAAAATCGATTGTCCGCACTTCATGCTGTCGTCGATCAAGGATTCGCGTCTGAGGGAATTCCTCGACACGTTCCCCAACCTGTACAGCGACGTGAGCTTCGGCGACCACTTCGCCAAGGCCGGCCAAACGCGCATATCGAAAAGCCCTAAGAAGTTTCGCCGGTTGTTTGAAGAGTACCCCGACCGATTCATGTTCGCCGCAGACCTCGTGGTGACCAACGCGCGGTTCAAATCGGAAGACTGGATTGGCGAACGTCTCCAGTCCTACGTCGACATGCTCACGAAGAAGACGTACACGTCGCCGACGTCTCCGGGCAAGAAACTTCGCGGCTTGGCCTTGCCCAAAGAACTCGCCGACCGCATCCTATACAAGAACTACGAGGAATTCATCGAGAAAAGGCCGCGCGGCACAACGATCACTCGAGAGATCGATTGGTCAAAGATGGGCGTTCCAAAGATCGACCGGAAACCTGGCGAGGCCAGTCTGCCGCCTTAGACAAAAAATGGGACAAATAGGTCCTATTCGACCTATAGGACCTAGCAACGACAAAGGAAGGAGCGTGGCATGAGTGATGGCCGGCACGAGCCGCGAATCATAAGCCCTCACGGCGGCTACCGCGAACTGAAGTCTTATCAAACAGCGGAAATTGTGTACGACGCCACCGTGGCATTTTGCGAACGCTTCATTGACCGCCGCTCCAGAACGCACGACCAAATGGTGCAAGCGGCGCGCAGCGGCAAACAGAATATTGCTGAAGGCAGCATGGCGTCCGGCACGTCAAAGAAGACGGAACTGAAACTCATCGG
>DUZM01000225.1 GCA_013349485.1 Candidatus Hydrogenedentota bacterium
CAACTCGATGTAGTCGATGCCTTTTGTGTCGATGAGATCCTGCAGCGCGGCCTTGGCGGCGTCCGCGGACACCCTGTAGCCGCTCGCCCCATACTTGGCGTCGGACCAATCCGCGACCTCGGGATGGCGTTTGATGGCATGACTGTTCCGGGTTGTTTCTTCACAGTCAATCATCATCAGCCGGACATCCGGCCACGAGCCGCCGTCAACCACCAGACCCGCGATCGTGTCGCCGTCCTTCGCGTAGGCGCCGCTGGCGTTAATCCGATCCGACCCGACCCATTGGCCGGACGATATGCCACCGACCTCGAGTTCATTTCCGGGGGTTTTCCGCGCGAGAAACTTCGCATACTCCCGTTCCGCCCCCTCCGGATAGGCGCCGTGCTGCACAAGGTAATGCACGGCGCCTCGAGCGCTGTTGATTGCGTCCTTGACGATTGCGCTGATCTCGCGATTTACGTATGCGCGCGCGACCTCCGTATTGCCGTCCCGGGCGGCGCGCTCGGCCTCGAACTCGATTACCTCGTGAAAATGGATGTATCGATCAAGAACCAGTTTTCGCGTGTCGCTCCACTGCGGTGCAACGCGCGTCACGTATGCGTCGCAGAAGAGTTGGCCGTTCACCAGCACCCGCACTTTGTAGCCCGGGCTCAAATCCGAAACCGCGCCCGGTAGGACGCCGCGTATCGCGTCCGCCTCGTCTGGAAAGGAACGGGTCGCTTCGAGGAGCGGCACGTCGTCATAGACCGACAACCGGCGTCCCCATGTATCGTAGATTTCGATTCGATAATCCACGGCTACCACCACCGATCCCGAAACCCCACCGTGACGCTCGCCGCATGCGAACTGGCGTCGTCGTCCTCATAGGTCAACGTCGTGCCTTCCGGCGAGATCCGCGGGAACAACCCTGAAGAGTAAGGTGTAACATCCTCATCCTCGAGCGTCGCCAAGCCTGTCACGGCGTCCAAAACAAGCGTCTCTCCGTCCGCAACCGTGCCGGAAAACGCAATCGTCCGCGTTCCGTCCGAAAAGGACGGGTTAACCACCGCGCCGCTCGCCACCAACGTGATCGTCGGCCTCGAGAACACGTTCCCGTTTGCCGAGACCGCTTTCGTGGCGCCCGAGATCGAGATAGTCCAATTCACATTCGTAGTTGACGACGCCTCCTCGAAAGGGTCCTTCGCCGCGAGCTTCAGTGCGAACGAACCCGCCAGCGACTCCCGGGCCACTTCCCGGACAAAGGATTCCCGCCGTACAAGCAGCCGCCGTCCCGCACGAACCGAGAGAACCGCGCTATAGTCTTCCTCCGACGCCGCATCAGCAATCGCGTCCAGTTTCGATTCGACATCGCTTAGGGACGATTCCCCTAGAATCACCCCAACGATCTCGATTTGCCGTTCGTTCCGGCCCCCGACCTCTTCCTGCTTCTCGCGAACCGTCGTGTGCTTGTCGTCAAATGTTACTGCGCCCAGCGTGATAGCCACCGTCTACTCCTCACCTGCGCTCGCGCGCTTCACGTTTCCTCACCCAAGATCGGCGTTCCATCCGTCGCGGCCGCCACCTCCCGCGAAGGACGATCCGCGAGATACGGCTCGAGCAGATACCACGCCTGCTTCTCCGCCTCGGTCGCAACGGCCATGAGCGTCCCGAACCGTGCGCCCTCTTCGACCCGTTGCCCGCCAATCGCCACGTGCTTCTGCCCAAACGCCTCTCCCGACGCCAGCGTTCGGAATAGATGCGCGCCGGCGAGCAACGTCTCGCCCATGACCAGCGCGTCATCGGGGGTCCCCTCCGCGAAGACGGGATCCAAAAACCGCAACAGTTCGTCGTGCGCGTCGTCGATGCCCGCCTCGATGAGCGAACTAGGAACCAACGTCGTATCGTTCAACTGAAACTTCTCGCGTACCTGCGCTTCTGTCGTGAAATTCGCCATTGCCCGAAGCCTTTCACAGGGGGCGCACAAGCGTGCGCCCCCTTCCCATCATCGGTTAGGTCCAGTCGCTCTGCACGACCACACGAGCTTTGTCGTAGATAACCGCGAAGTCCGTGACCACCGTCAGGTAGGTCCGGTCCCACTGTTGCTGAATCAGCTTGTCGCTCTCGACCAGCAGATCTTGCTCGGTCAGTTTCTGCACGGCGTACCCGGCGTCAAGAACCGTGAGCTTGTCGGCGGGTTGGTCCGCCATGGGAATCAACCGTACGCCCAGCGGTGTCGGCAGGTTGCCGGTCTTGGCGAAATCGAACAACACGCTGTCTTTGAACTCGTCCAAACCAAGAATGGTCTGGCACAAATCCGAGTTCGCAAGCATGTGGGTCGGCGTGAAGTAGTGGTCCAGCGCAAGCGTCATGAACCCCTTCACGATGTCGCCGTATACCCACGTGGAAGCGGTGGCCGTGTTGACCGTCGTCGCCGCCGTACCGCTGCCTGAAGAGTCGCCGCTGACCAACACGGTCGCCAGCCGCGCGTCCAAGCTCCGGCCAAGCCGTTCGCCGATGCGCTGCAGGTGCACCCGGAGCATGTCCACCGACATCCGGCGAATGACCTCGTACGACGCAATCACGCCGCGGCCCTTCTTATCGAGCTTTACGATGCGGTCGCCGTACGTCAGCTCCGACTCCGGGATCGACGCCCCTTCCGCCACGCCGCGAAGTTCCTCTTCTGCCGCGGACTCCGTCACGTACGGCACGTCATACGCGGTGCCGTCGATGAATTCGTCACGGATGATCAGTTCCGGATACACCGGCTTCCGGCGCATCCCGGCCACCACGGCCTCACGGACAATGTCCGGGAACAACCACTTCGCGTTCGGGTCGGACTGAAAGAAGCGGTCTACCTTAATCTTGTTGACGTCTATTCCGAACTCTTGAGCGCAGTACTCCTGAAGATTGGTCCCGAGTGCACGGAAGAACTGTCCGTGCGTTAGGCCAAGCGCCTGCAGCCGGTCATAGAGCGCCCCACCGCGCAGCTCGCGCAACTGCTCCGGGGCCTGGCCCAAGAACGTAACGCGATCCCTAACCTTCTCATCTCGAAATGCCATCTCGTATTCTCCCTAAAACAATACGTGTACTTTCGTCGCACCCGTATCGACCTTCACGTTCCGTCCAACACCGTTGCCGCTTGCCGGGGCCTTCACTTTCCCGTCCGTATCGGACGCCAAAACACCCGCCTGACCGTCAACCGTCGGCGCCGTGCCCGTGTATGCAAAAATGCAGATCCCCCGAACCTTCACCGGGATCGCCGCGCTGTTCTCCGTTGTATCGGCCAGTGCCTGACCGAAGACCACGTCCTCCGCGTCCGTCGCATTGTCCACCGTATAGGCGCCCGTCAGCTTCACGGCGTCGCCTTTGGCGATGTTCACGTCGCCCGACGACGGCGACTGACACGTAATGACTAGTTCTGTCACTGCGCCGCCAATATCACCATAAGCCATTGTTCATGTCCTCCTAACAACTCGGGGACTGTACCGACTCACCCAAGCGTGACGGGGCCGTCCCCATTTACTTCGTCCTCCCAAACGCCTAATCCCGCAAAATGGCGAGCGCTGCCTCCTGGCGCCCATCACCGCCATCGTTCCACAGCGTTTCCGGACGCGACGTCGGAGCCGGCGGATACTTCTGATCGAACCGTACCTCGAACGTTCGGAGTTGACCGTGAATCTCGGGCAGCGTCAACGCTCGAAGCGTCTTTCGCCATACCGATTCGTCAAAAGCCGTGCCATCCAATTCGCGGCCGAGACCGCATAACCGTTCGACGGCAAGCCGGCGCGCCGTTGCCCCATCGCGAATCAGTTGGCCCGCGTCCTCGCCGGAGATCTTGATGTCCGCTAGCGCCTCACAGACCGCGCGGGCCACTCCCACCGGCAAACCCTCTGTCCGCGTCACCCGCAGGAGACGCGTCCCGTTGCCGCCGTGCAGCGCCAGTACGCCGCCGTTCCTGCCGCGCTCGAGCCAGGCGTACGTTCCCGCATCCTGCCGAACCGCATCTCCGTCAAAGTCCAGCCAATGCACCGGATGCGGTGCTTTCTCGGTTGCCCACGGTCCCCCTTCGAGCGAGACGCCGTCAATCCGCCAACCGCTTAAATAGGCATCGTGCTCGAGCCGTAAATCGAGGTGTGGGCCATCTTCGTCGTTGTGCCGGTGCAGAACGAACCGGCCGTCGGGGTGCTCGCCGCCGGGGCGGTCGCCCTCGCCGTTCTTCTCGCAAACGATCTTCCAGAACATCGATTCCCCTTCGTTTTCAATGCCGCGCAGATTCGTCGGCGCCTCGATCAAGATCGGAGCAACTGCTGCGCCAGCGTTATCACCACGCCCACCAGGTTGGCCACCAACAAGAAGACCCCGCGCATCAAGGTGGTCTCCAGCCGGCCGACCCGCTCCTTCAACTCGTTCAGATCGTCTCTTACATTTTCATACTGCAACGCATACACCCTCTCATAACGGCACGAATCACACGGTTCATTCATGTTTCCTACCTCGCTCCGCAACGGCGCCTTAATACCGTAACGCGCCGCCGATCGCTACGCCTGGCCGTGCCACGCGCGATTCGCCTCCAGCCGTATACGTCACTTTCAGATACGGATAGTCGCTGCCATCCGTCCGGTCGTACAGCACGATTTCTTTGGCGCCAAACATGCCGGCGTCCTGCAATTCCAACGTGGCGCCAACCGTGTTGGGTGTCCCGTTCCAGCCCTCCAAAATAATTGTCACCGCCGAACATTCGTCATCGTAGGCCTTGATGACGCCCTTGCTGGCATCGCCCGTGACGTCCCAACTGTATTCAGTTTCGTCCGCCGCTATCGTGGTCGAGTTGTCCAGAACGCTTCCCGTACTTATCGCGTTCATCGTCGTCACGTTGCTCGATTCGTCCCAAGTCACGTCCTGCGAAACGTAGGCGGACGGCGTCACGGTCGAGCTATACCAACTGGTCGTGGCGCAGAACAGCGCCTCCGTGCACGTGCCACCGTTCAAATCGGGCAACGTAACCTTAAAGTAGAGACGATACGGCGCGTTATAGGGGGGGCTGCTCAAATAGAAATAAGTCCGGACATCCGCCGTTGGCGCGCCACTGCTAACACTGGGATCCACCGACACCGGCGCCGTGGCCGTACGCAACCAGGCCCCATCAAGTATCCCGACAATTTCACCGTCACGATATTCGGAGTGGCCCGGCAAATAATTCCCGTCTGCGTCGTGCGCTTCGATGGGTTCGATCCACAACTCGCCCACCATGACGCCTTGGAGCACGTGCACAACCGGCAGGTCGCCCGGATTGCTTAGCGCCCAACGGAACTCCACGACCTTCGCATCAACCGGGATCGCGTCAAGGAACGCTTGAGGCAAGTTCAGCGTCTCCTTCACCGCCCCGTCCGTCGCCGCGTATACGGCGCCGATGCCCTTTCCCCAAAGATTCGATGTGGCCAGTTGGCCCTCATCCACATCGAGCGTATGCGGTGCACTGACAATACTCGCGGTCACGTTCAGATCGTCAAACCAAATATCCGATGGTTCAAACGCAATCGTCTCGCCTGCTGCCGTATACTCAACGCAACTGTCCGGACGGAACGTGGCCGTCAGCCGGGCGCCCTTGGCTTCATATTCATCCGTCGCGCCGATGCGCTCGATGCCAACGGGCGCGTCCTCTACCGCACCAAGCGGCACGCGCGCGGTCATTGTCCCATCCCCGTTGTCAATAACCTGAACGGATTCCCCTGCCCAGGCCAGGCTCGTGAGAAGAAGGCAGATCAGAATTGAGCGCCGCATCATTCCACAACCTCCAGTTTCGCTTGGTACTTGCCGAACAGACCCAGTAAGCTCGCGTCCACGTCCATGGCGTTTCCGCCGCCCGCGTAGTCGTAGTCGCGCTCGATCTCGAACGTAACCAAATCGAGCGCTTGCGGCATGCCGCCGATGGTCAGCGTGGCCTCGGCAGTCATGTGTTGGTCGCCATCGGCTATCCACACGTCGTCGAGGTTTACGGCCGTGCCGGACGCCGCGTCGAGGACGTCATCATCGCCGGCCGCGACGGCCCGGACATGCCAGCGCACGTTGTCCCCTGCCGCGCCGCCGGTCTGGCACGTCCATGCGACCCGGACCTTGATGTCCGTCTCGGCCACGTAGTCGCTCGGCAAGACGAAGGTCCACTGACTTTTTTCGTTCGCGGTGTCGCCGGCAAACTTCAACACGGGCCGAATCGTCGGGTCGGCGTCCCACTCGGCATACTCCGGCGGGTTTGTGTCATCATCAACGCCACCGCCCGGCGTCAACTCGAAGATCTGCCAGACCTTGAAAAGGCTCTCAATCGTGATGCTCTTATTCGTCCCGTTGTCACTCACGAGTAGCTTGTCCACATCCGCATCGAGGTTCCCCGGCATGGCCTCCGTGCCGGCGATGTCTATTGCCGACCCCTTGACGGTCCCGTCCGCGTTCGTGATGACCGTGCTGCCGGTACCCGTCTCGAGCACGCCCGCTAGGTCTAGGTCCCCGGCAACGTCCACGTTCCCCAACCGGTCGACCAGAATCATTGTTCGCAAGAACGCTGCCGCGTCCGTCAACGCATAGAGGGACCATGCCGAGGCATCCTCACTGGCGCCCGCCTGATACTTCTGCGCGACGCGCTTCTGCCCCGAATCC
>DUZM01000193.1 GCA_013349485.1 Candidatus Hydrogenedentota bacterium
AATGTCGGCCTCGTGAACCACCAGTCGATCGAGAACGTCCGAGAGGCGCCACATGCGCGATGCCTCGCGAACGACAGCATGGACACGCTGGCCTTCCTCGACAAGCCGTCGGCAAAGATTGGCGCCGATAAAGCCTGCAGCGCCTGTAACCAAGATAGTCTCGTGCTCGTTGCTCATTAAGCCCTACCACCAAGTCAGGAGAATTCGGCGGTCACATAGCCGGCTTGGTTTCGCCCCGAGGATCAGTTCAAGACCCGATCCTGACGACACGCTGAAAACGTTCCCCTCAAGGCCTCCTGCCTATCTTAGCGGACAACAGGTAAAACCTTCAAAAGTCTCCTTGACTTGGCGCTCTCGAACCTGTAGAAGAACCAAGTCACGTTTTGCTGGGGGTTTCTAGCGTGTCGGGGACGCCCGCCATGGGAACGGCGATCTTTAACAGCGGAAAGCGGAAGCGTTTCCTCCTTGTCTTCTCAGCGGCAAAACCATATATAAGACACGCGTCCCTTGTGCCGCTTCCAATTGCGCTGCTTTTCACGTGTTTGTCTTTTCCGCCAAATCCGGTTGCCGCCGAAGAAGCGCCGATCGCCGACGCCGCCGGCCAAACGGCCAAGGACGACGGCCCCGGCGAGAGAGAAAAGGACGCCGGCGAACGCGAGAAGAAGTCCTTCTGGTTCATTGGCACATCGAATTATCACCTCCGTCTCGAGGAATCCGAGAAGAGAATCGACCGGCAGCTCAACAAGCCTTTCGGTCTCCTGCTGCCCAACTGGCATCGACCTGCAACGTTCAAAGACTGGAGCGAAGATTGGCAGATCTGGGACCTTTGGGCAGGATATGGACGCGACCTCGGCGCAAAAACCGCATGGTCAGTCTACGCCGGCGGCGGGGCCGGTACCGTCTATAACAGCGACTACTACTACCCGCTAGGCGTGCCGATGGAATTCGACGTGAATTTCACCCGCCGTTCCTCCCTTCTCGGTTCATCCGTGTCGTATTACCCGTTCGGGAAACCCCAAAAACGCCGCCGCGGCCTCAAGAAATCCCTCGCCGCGACGCGACCCGTTGCCGAGATGAACCTCGGCTATACCCACCAGACCGTCATCGGCGACGTCACCATTTCGCTTCCCATGATCGGCAATGCGATTCATGTGAAAGACAAATCAAACGATCACCTGTTCTGGGCGAGCCCGCGGCTTGGACTCGAGACGCCGTTGACCGATGACCAATCCCTCAACATGTTGACCGGCTACCTCTTCTTCAACGACCATGCCGACGAATTCAACGGCGGCCTGCTCGAATTCTTCGTGCGCCGCCGCTTCTGAGCCGGCGAAACGGCCCGACGCCAGATCCCCTTCACGAGCAAGGAACACCCAATGTTGTCTGCGGTCCATCAATGGACTATTCTTACGTCACAGCTTGTTGCGGGAGCTAATCCCGACGTGCATGCGAACGCCAACGAAACGTGACGCGGCGTCAAGAGGGACTGACGCCGTCTTTCGCGCAGTGCAACGGAGCGAAACACGGTGTCCGTCCCTGGGCGAAGTCCCTGGTACGGACCGAGAAGTCATGATTCATCTGTTTCTAACGGCAGCGTGGAATGACGCACGTTGCGAGAACATACCGGAGATCCAACATGTCGCAACCGGACGTATTGTTTGTCATGACCGACCAGCAGCGATTTGACACCATCGCCGCCCTCGGAAATCCGCATATTTTCACGCCCAATCTCGATCAGCTTGTTCGTAGGGGCGTCACGTTCCGCAATGCCTATTCGACCTGCCCCGTCTGCGTGCCGGCCCGATACACCATCCGGACAGGGTGCGAGCCGCCCACGACGCGCGCCTTCGTCAACGTGAGCGAACCCGCCCAAGGCCAGCGCCGAACCATGACGGAGCGTTGCGGCCCATACCTGGCGCAACGCATGCGGCAACTCGGCTATCGCACGTTCGGCATCGGCAAGTTCCACTCAAGTCCTTGGGACGAGCAACTGGGATACGAAGTACACCTACACAGCGAAGAACTCTACGAATCGCCCGAACAAAGACGACGAGACGCGTACGCCGCCTGGATTGCCGACGAGTACCCGCACTTCAGTTTTATCGAAGGACTCATGGGGGAACGAACGGAAATGTACTACATCCCTCAGATGAGCCCGACCCCGGCCGAGGCCGGCGTCGAACGGTGGGCCGCAGCGCGCGCCGTCGAGCAAATCCGGGCCGACGACGCCCGCCCCTATTTCGGCCTCGTGTCCTTTATCGGCCCGCACCCGCCGTTTGCCCCCCCGCTCCCCTTCAATAGGATGTACGACCCGGATCGGATGCCGAACCCAATCAAGGGCGACCTCGAAACGGACCACTTGGATGAACAGATACCCTGGATGAACCAGTGCATCTGGGCCGAGGACATCAACGACCCCCTCGCTCGCATCCTCAAGGCGCGATACTACGGCGAGATCAGCTACATCGACGACTGCCTCGGCCGGATCCTGGACGCCGTCGAGGCCCGGGGCCGGAGCCAGGACACCCTCATCTGCTTCTTCTCGGATCATGGCGACCACCTGGGAGACCACCACGCGTGGCAGAAAGAGAGCTTCTTCGAGGCCTCATGCCGCATTCCCCTCCTCGTAAGCTGTCCCGCGCGGCTGCCGCGAGATCGACGCAGCGACGAACTGGTGTGCTTGACCGACTTGTTCGGCATCGCCACGTCCGCAGCAGGCAAACCCGAGTTCCGAGAAGGAATCGACCTGCTCGGCACGCTCGCGGGGGACGCGCCGCCCAGAGAGTATCTCATCGGATACTACGCAGAACCGGGTTCGCCCCAATTCAAGGTCATGGTGCGCGACACGAGGTGGAAATACATATTCATGGCCAACGGCGGCCGCGAACTGTTGTTTGACCTCGAGAACGATCCGAACGAGTTGCATAACGCCATCCAGACCCAACCAACGAAGGCGGCCGAGTGCCGCACGAAAGCCCGATCCGCCTGTGACGTCCCGGGCGCGCGCGCAGGCCTTGGCGACGGCGACCTCAGAGTCTTTCCGTTTCACGAACGCCAACGAAACCGGATCTGCCAGTTCGACGCGTCCCGAGGCGTCGCCGAATTCCCTCGTAAGCCCGAAGAAGCCCTGCAAAACTTTCTCGCCCAACATGACCGTGCCGGCGACCCTTGAGCAAACCGGCGTGCAACGCAGTCGTTTCCTTGGCTCAGCCGGCTTGCGTTGGGTATACTCCGGCCGAATCGTTTCCCACACAAACGAAAGGGGCGGGGCATGGCCAAAACCAAACGCGTACCATCGAGATGCGAAATCGACACCGAGGATACCTGGGACCTTACGCCGCTGTTCAAGAGCGACGCCGCCTGGGAGCGGGCGTATAGGAAGGTCGAGCGGCAAATCGACCAGTATGCCCGGTTCAAGGGCACGTTGCGCACATCCGCAAAGGCGATTCGGGACTGCTACGCGTTCGACGTCGCGTTCGAGAAACAGGCCGAGCGACTCGGCGCGTATGCATTCCTCAAGGGGTCCGAGGACGTGGCAAACAGCACATACCAAGGTATGGTCGCCCGCTACACGCATCTGGCGACCCGGGCGAACGAGGCCGCAAGTTACATCGCCCCCGAGATCCAGGCCATTCCCAAGAAGCGAATGGCGATGATGCTGAAGTCGCGGACCCTCAAGGAATTCCGAATCGCGATTGAGCGGCTTTTGCGATATAGGCCCCATATCTTATCGGCGCGCGAGGAACGGCTGCTGGCGATGCAGGGCGAAGTCGTCGGCACCGCCCGGCGGGCTTTCGGGCAACTCACCGACGCGGATTTCAAGTTCGGCCTTGTCAAAGACGAGAAGGGCCACGCCATCGAGTTGACCCAAAGCTCGTTCCGCAGTTTGCTCGAGTCGCCGGAACGCAGTGTGCGGCAGCGGGCCTTCGAAAAATTCTATGGCGTACACGAGAACCACGCAAATTCCCTGGCCGCTCTCCTTAGCGGCTCCGTGCTCCAGGACGTTTACCAGGCGCGTGCAAGAAACTACGCCTCGGCGCTCGAGGCGGCGTTATTCGCCGATAACGTGCCCGTCTCCGTTTACGATAACCTCATCGAAACCGTCCGCGCCAACCTCGAGACCGTCTACCGCTGCCTCGAACTCCGAAGAAGGGCCCTGAACGTCAAACAACTCCGCTTCTACGACAACTATGTGCCGATCGTTCCGATGGCACGCAAACGCACCCGGTTCAACGAAGCCGTCGGCACGGTATGCGGCGCGTTGGCGCCGCTCGGTGCCGAGTATTGCCGCGTGCTCGAGAACGGTTTGCGCAACGGTCGGTGGGTCGATCGTTACGAGAACAAGGGCAAGCGAAGCGGCGCGTTCTCGGCAGGCGGCCACACCGGCCCGCCGTACATCCTGATGAATTATCGCGACGACGTGATCGATAGCGTATTTACGCTTGCGCACGAAGCCGGCCATTCGATGCACACGTATTACAGCGCGCGCAACCAACCGTTTCAGTACTACGACTACGCGATCTTCGTCGCCGAGGTGGCCTCGACCTTCAATGAACAGCTTCTCAACCGCTACCTGCTCGAACGCGCCAGAAGCAGGAAAATGCGTGCGTTCCTCATCAATCGGGAAATAGACGAGATCCGCGGAACCTTTATCCGGCAGACCATGTTCGCCGAGTTCGAGAAGATCATTCACGCCGTGGTCGAGAACGGCGAAGCGCTCACGCTCGATCGCATCCGCGACGAGTACCGTAAACTACTCGAACTGTATTTCGGCCCAAAATTCGCCCTCGATCCGGCACTGTCCCTCGAGAGCATGCGCATTCCGCATTTCTATCGCGCATTCTACGTCTACAAATACGCGACCGGCATGGCCGCAGCCATCGCATTAGCCCAACGTGTCCTGGACGGCGGCAAAAGAGAGCGCAGCGACTATCTCAACTTCCTAAAGGCGGGCGCGTCCAAATTCCCCCTCGAACTCCTCCGCGACGCCGGCGTTGACATGGTAAAACCCGAACCCGTCGCCACGACTATGACCCAACTCAAACACCTCGTCGAACAACTCGAGGAACTCGTATAAACCTAGGGCCTGGAGCTGGACGCGACGCCGATCAGGTGGAGCAATTCGGCGATCACGATCCGCCTGTCGGGGTCGGCGTTGTACAACGCGGCGACTTTCTCGCGGGCCGCGGCGACGTTGCCGCAGGCTTTTCCTCGGGCGATAAGTTCCCGGCAGGCTGCAGGCATCGGCCCCCAATTGCCGCACTCGACAAAGGCGCCGCTCAGGAAAATAAACTTGGGAATCGCTTCGCCGCCGTTGGTCAGAAACCGCACGAACACATCCGGGCGCTGCCCGCGGCCAATGTAGCGGACCGCGATGTTGGGCGCCGCGTGCGCGAGCCGCTCGAGCACAGCTACGTGACGGACGACGTCACCGCACCAGGCCTCGGCAATCGCCACAACATGAATCGGGCGCGGCAACGCCTCGAGGTACGCGGCCTCGTGCGGCTCGACGGATAAAGCTGCCAGGTCCGCTCTGATCCGTTCGCAATTGTCCCGGTGCTCCCCGCCTTTAACCCACTCGGCAAACCGCTGCCCGGAGTCAAAAACGCCTTTCCAGTCGATGACCGGTAGAATAGCCGGACGTGGCATCGCTTTCCTCCTATAGGGTGGCTTCTCAACGCCGCATAAGACCGGGTTCACAAGACTCTGTTTTCTGCCATAGGATAAACGATTTCGCGTTTCCATTTATTCGCGGAATTGGACGCGCCCGGAACTGTGTTGATGCAATGACGTTCTTTACTCGGCGACGCGGGTATCCACGTGCGATTTCACGGGAGGATGTAGTAATATGTTTTCGGTGTTGGTTGGCTGAGCGAAGAGGTTGTCCGTGAGCCATTGATGCGGCGCAACCGCGTCGGGCAGAACGCTGAGTTTTCTTGACAACAAGGTCGCGACGGCCGGGGATGCGCACGGACGACGCAGGGCGCTGCTGCGCGCCCTCGAATCCAAGCGACAAGGACAAACCGAGCAATGCTTTTCCGCAAACGAGAACGCCGCAATGAGGCCAGAACCCGATCCGCGACGACGTCGTCGAGCCGCCCGGGAGTTCCGTCTGGGCTGTACCGAATAGACATAAACATGATGTTGAAGGGGAGCGTCTACCAACGCAGGAACGGGCCGGTGCGCCAGTTCGGCGTTACCGTGCGGGGGTCAACGCGGGTGGTCACAAGCGGGGAGGTGGTTGATCGAGAGACGTATCTAGCGCTGATCGCCGCAAACGCAATTCGGCCTGCGCCATGTGGTCGGTTCGACAACGACAGGAACGGCTCGGAGGGGGCGGCCGACGCCAACGCGGCATTGCACCCGGAACTCGAAACGCCCTTCGAGGAGTGATCGGTGCCCCGCACCATCTCGATAGCGATGATCGTAAAGGATGAGTGCCACCATCTTGCCGAGTGTCTGGACAGCCTCCAGGGAATCGCCGACGAAATCTGTATCGTGGACACCGGCTCGACGGACGACACGATGGAGGTCGCGCGACGTTACGGCGCCAACGTCAGCTTCTTTATCTGGTGCGACGACTTCTCGGCGGCGCGAAACGAATCGCTGCGCCTGTGTACCGGC
>DUZM01000143.1 GCA_013349485.1 Candidatus Hydrogenedentota bacterium
GAGGCGGTGGCGCCGGCCGACGGCGTTGTGGTCGGCATCGAGGATCTCGATGAGTGCCCTCACTACGACGGCCCCTGCCGCCGATTGTCGATTTTTCTGTCCATTCTCGACGTGCACATTAACCGGGCGCCACTCGAGGGCATTGTGCGGCAAATAGACTACTGGCCGGGCAAGTTCCACAATGCCATGAAGGCCGAGTCGTCTGAGTGTAACGAGTCGAACGCCGTTTGGCTGGACACCGCGCACGGCCTGGTCACGGTGCGCCAGATCTCCGGGGCCATCGCGCGGTCGATCGTGTGTGTGCCCAGCGTCGGAGATCGCCTCGGGCCGGGCCAGAAATTCGGCATGATAAAACTCGGGTCGCGCACCGAGTTGTGCCTTCCTCTCGACGCAACCATCTGTGTTAAGATGAAACAGAAGGTTCGGGCAGGCACAAGCGTCGTGGCGAGGTTCTCATGAAGCGACTCCCAAGCATCAAACGCCGCCGGCGACGGCGCGCCGTCAAACGCAGACCCATCAACGTTCTGGCCAGCGTGCTAACGTCGTTTGGGTTGTACTGCGGTATATCGAGCATTTTCGCCACGATACAGGGGGAGTACGAGAACGCGGCCTATTGGATCCTGGGCGCCCTTGTTTTCGACATGTTGGACGGGACGATAGCGAAGCTAACCAAGAGCGTCTCGGAATTCGGTAAGCAGCTGGACAGCCTTTGCGACCTGGTGTCCTTCGGGACGGCCCCCGCGGCGTTGATATACAAGGCGCACCTGCATGAACCGGGGGCGGCCGACTCTTGGGTAGGGCGCACCGGTTCGGTCGTGGCAATTGTGTTCGTAATCTGCGGGGCGCTGCGTTTAGCCCGCTTCAACGTCTACCAGAGCGAGCGCCGCGACTATTTTGTGGGCCTGCCGATCCCGGCGGCCGGCGCGACCATCGCGGCATTCGTCCTATTCACGCAGTACTTCGAGATTAGCGTTCGATACGGCGTACTCGTCCCCGTTACGCTCGGCCTGGCGTATCTCATGGTCAGCACTGTCCGGTACCCGAAAGACAAACTGAAGTTTTTCGTTTTCGCGCCGCGCAACGCGTTTCGGATACTGGCCATCTGCGTGATAGGCATTGCGGTCTTCCATTACGCCAGAACCTACTCACTTAAAATCGTCCTGTTGCCCGTGATGATCATCTATTTGTTCTTCGGGCTCGGGGACGAGTTGCTGCTGCGGCTGCACCGGCGAAGCCTTCACGTGCAAACGCAGGCCAAGGCGGAAGGGGCGGGGGAAACGCCGCCCGATCACGTTTCCGAATCGCCGCCCCCGTAAGCCGGGGACCGCTTGTAGTAATCGATGGCCTCGACGACGAGCACTTTCAGCGTTGCCGCGATAGGCACCGCCAAGAGAAGGCCCAGGAAACCCAACGCACCGCCGAACACCAAGATCGCCAAGATTACCCAGACGGGATTCAGGCCGACTTTGTCCCCGACGATCTTCGGGGTCAGCACCGTTCCCTCGATGGTCTGCGCAACCACAAAGGTCGCTACAACTGCCGCCAACCGCCAGTCAAGACGGTGCTGCAATAACGTTAGCAGCAACGCCGGGCCGATCGTGAGGATGATGCCGAGATACGGTACAAAACTGGCCACTGCGCCGAACACGGCAATGAGAACGGCAAACGGCGTGCCGGCAATAAGCAGTCCGATCGCGTACATCACGCCCAGACAGAAGCATACGAGCATCTGCCCGCGAAGAAAGCTGCGAAGTTGCACGTCGATTTTGCCCACCAGGTCAAACGTCTTGGTGCGGTATCGCAAAGGCACCAGATCCTTCGCGGCGGCAATCAAACCGTCAAAATCTTTCAATAGGTATCCTGCAACAAAAGCAAACAAGGCGAAATTTGCCAAAAGGATCACGAAGCCTGCCGTGCTTCGCCCGACCATCGATAGAAACTGCGCTATTCCTATCGTCGATTTCTGGCCTGCCGCGGCGACATGCGGCCCAAGCGTCCTCAGGATCTCCACGGCATTGTCGCGGACGTATTCGCCCACGTGCTTCGCAATTATCCTCGGCGCATCGAGGTTTTCCTCCTCCCATCCCATGTGCCGCACCAGGTCGTCTAACGGCAACCACTCGACAAAACGTGCGGCCCAGACGGCCAGCGGTCCCTCCTCGCCGTCGTCTCCAGCTGTGATTCCCTTGGCGGCGGCCGCTATCAGTTCGTTGGCTTCGCCGATCAAGCCCGGTGCGACAAATAGAGGTATGCTCAAGACGACCAGAAGGGCTAGCACGGCCAGGCCGGTGATTGCCGCGCCGCGGGGGATTCGCCGGGCCTCGAAAAAGTCGACCACCGGGTCGAGCATGTAGGCAACGAGGAACGCTAGAAACAGCGGAATCAGCACCGGCGCAAGAAGATAACACAGTAAGCAAACTGCGGCCAAAGCCACAAGAACGCCGACAGCCAGCACCCACGGATTCTCCAAAACAGGCTTCAGCATGGCATTCCCCTCAACTGATGCTCACGGTATGTGTTGCTCCCGGCGAAACTCAAAAGGGTTGCAATAAAACCCTCGACATTCTAACATCATGTCAGAGGGACAATGAAATTCCGGGTCGTGGCCATAGTGACTATGGGTATGCTTGCGGCGTACCGCGGCGCAACAGGCGACGTATTGCGCCTGGCTGACGGCGATACGCTGTCAGGGGATCTCGTCGAGATCGCCGACGGAACCGCCGTGTTCCACACCGCGCTGGCCGGGCAGTTGATGCTTGCCGTCGAAGAAGTCGCATCGGTTTCCACCGAACACGAGTTATATTTCCTTTTCACGGACGGCACGGCCGCCATCGGCAGACTCGTCGAGCGCGACAACCGCCAGTTCCTCCTGGCAAGAGACGGCAGGAACAGTGCCGAAGTGGACCTGACGGCTATCTCGAGCACCGCCCCAGCTCCCAATACTGCCGAGCGCGACAACGACAAAGCAGAGCGGCAATGGGATACCCAGCTAGCGACAGGTTACCGTTGGCGCTGGAACTCGCTCGATTATTCTGAACCTTTTATGCGAATCGACTTGTTGCACCAGGGTCCCCGCTATGAGTTTCGAGGCCTGGCCGACCTCGAATATGCCGACCAGGGCCAGTTTCCCCGCTCCTTCCGCGCGGACGCCGCATGGCGGCCGCGGCAGCCGCGCCCGCTGTTTCCTCGCATCGACATCGGCGTCGAACGCGCGATCCAACGCGCGTTGCGACTCCGGGCGGATCTCGCCCTGGGAGTGGGAAAGACGCTCGTCAGCGACCGCGCTCAGGAACTTGAGGTCGGCGCCGGTCTCAATGCCGCGTTCGAATATCTTGATTTGGCTTCCTGGCTTGAGGAAAAGGACGACGAGCGCCCAGTCCTGTTCGACCTCGCACGGAACGGTGAGACAATCTGGGGCCGCTACGCCTTCGCCGATCTGAAACGTGAGGAACAGGACCTGAGTCTGCGCATTCATCTGCGGTATGACCGCGAGATTCTGGGCAGCGGCAGACTGGCAGAGAACCTGGTGCTGTATCCCAGCTTGACCGATCTCGGGGAACTCCGGGGCCGCGCTGAATCCTCACTCCTTCTCCCGCTTTCGTCTCGGCTTGACGTTAGGCTCGGATTGAGCCTCGACTTCGACAGCGATCCCGTGTTCAAGACCATAGACGATTGGGAAACGGCCGTCGACGCCAGCGTCGTATGGCGGTTTTGACTCCTCGGAGGCGGACACGCCTTCCTCGGACTTTGCTGGCGGCCTTAGAGGAGGGTTTTCTGGTCTTTGTCTCCCGGGATTATGCCCCACCCGATAAGCAGGTCGACTATGGGGCATTCCGATTCTTGTTCGCAGCCGCAGTCGGCAGCCGCCGGAAGACGGTATGCCAGTTTCCTGGGCTTGGATATTGGCCTGACAGGCTTCATCGTTTCTCCTTCCGTTGTTCGTACATCCGCTTTGGCCTCAGCGCCTTCATCTCGTTTGTCCGTTGGCCTAGTTTATCTTGACACGCTTAGCGGTGCAAGCCACTGCTGCCGAGGCGCGAGCTTTCAGTATCCGTAGGGCGGGGGCAACAGAAGATAAACTTTGTACTCCGGAAGCACACGCAGCAAGGCCTCCCGGCAATCTTGGTAGGCCTGTTCACTTTCCTCGGACTTGAAGCTTGCAGTCGCCGGCAGGCGCAGTTCGCTGCGGGACTGCCTCGATATTGGCCTGACGTTCTTCATGGTTTTCCTCCTTTTGCGGCGCCGTACAAATCGGGGCGTGTGACCGCACTGGCGGGCAAGTCGCCAGTGGCCCCCCACGCGTTAGCAAAGCAAGCTTAGGCTATCGGTTAAGGACTCACCCTTTTCCTCGGACAGTACGTCCAACGCAACCAAAGCGTCGATTGCGTGGCTAAAAGGTATTGCCATCTCCCCCGTTTTTGGATCCGTCATACACTCGGCGGGTCGAGGTTGAGAGTTTTGCCAGCGTTGCCTTGATATTGGCCTCATCTTTCTCATGGCTTCCTCCCTTTTCCTGTGCTTGGAAAGAGGACGCGCGCACATCGCACGAGAGCCTACGTATTGCAGCAACTGTCCGTTTCATATTACAGCCCGGCAAAGGATTTGTTACGGCGCCAGACAGCACATGCTGTAAGGCCTTGCGGCGTCGTTCTTCCATGGCATAGACGCGAAGGACTTGGGCGGCAGAGACGAGTCTATGAGGCGGCGGATATCTATGCGGTGCGAGGAAAGTCTGCTGGCATTGCGGGCCTCAGCCCCCCCGGGGCGGGGCGATTCGTAGCGTGACATCTGCTCCGGACGGTCATTGCGAAGAGCGAGTCCTCGAGCGATGCGGCAATCTCGACCCCATAGGTAGCTGCGGGCAAACGAGATTGCTTCGCTTCGCTCGCAATGACAGAAGGGGGATGTGATTGGGAGGATCGCAATTGCCGGAGGATATGGCGGAAAGACGCCTATTCTTCGGCTTTTTCCGGCACTTCTTCCCGGAGACGCTCGATTTGCTCTCGATGGAGGACGAGGGTCCTTTGCTCTTTGATGGCTTCGCGGTGGGCCTCGTCGCCGGTGACGTCGGCGCGGCGCCGGTCAAGTTCGCCAATATGTTCGAGTTGTCCGTAGAGAATGAGGGTGTCGTGCGGTCGAATGACTGTCGAGCCGATGGGTACTCCGGAGTAATCGCCGCCCGCGCGGCGAATGCCGAGGACGTGTACGCCCTCGTCGCTGAGCCGGACCTCGACCAGTGTTTTGCCGGCCAGCCAATTGTCTTCATGGACGAGAAACTCGGTGACTACGTAGCCTTCCGAGAAGTGCAACAAGCTGGTGTAGTCGAATACATCGAGGCGGGTCCAGCGCTTCAGCGCGTAGGTGATGAAACGCGACATTTGGCGATCGACCCACTTGCTGACGGCGATTCCCCACAGAATGATCAGGCCGCAGACAAGGATCACGAGCCGCGACACAATCGGGATGCCGCCTTCCTCGACGCTGACGAACGTCAGCATCAGACTCGCGACGGTTGTGACAATCCCCGCGTTGCCGAGAATCATCAACATCATGATGATGCGGCGTCGAACGGGGTTTTGCAGGAGTCGTTCGGACTCGCTCGTCGTGAACCCGACCCCCGTGAAGGCCGAGCGCGCCTGAAACCGCGCCAGGTCCCTCGACAAGCCCGTCAGCACCAACGCCTCCGAGGCAACCCGCGTAATCAACAATGACAAGGTCAGCACGACCAACAAAACAATAACGGCGACAAATGGTCCCACGGCGTTCACCCCCAAGCAAACAGACCGGCCTGGCCGAACTTTCTCGATCTTTTTCGATCCCCCATGACTCTACTGAATTGGCGTGTACAACGCAAGAGCGACGCCACACCCGCAATCGCGCTAACCGGCCCAAAGACCCCGGGCGCGCAAGCGCCGTGCGCGCCTTCCCGCGTAATCAAGGAAAACACTCCCCAATCGAGGTCTGAGAACGAGAAATCGCAATTCCTTTGGCGCGTATTGAGGTGCTAATGGATTGCGATTCCTGCGACGAAGCTGTTTCCGTCAATGCTTCCGGGCAACGGGGGGTGCGCCGCAGCTGGCGTAAATGCGAAATATTCGTTAGATTTAATAGATTCTATTTCATTTAAAACCGTGTGAAATGGAAAGGAATTGGTAAATGCTATTGGTAATTTTAGTAAGATTACTTCTTGACATATGATTAATAATGCTGTAAAGTCCGATGGGGATCGTTGGCTTTTGGCTGCCTGCGTCGGGGGAGGACGTTGAACCTAAACGGCCAGTAGGGGGCTCCTTGGGGATCAAGCACTTCTATCTGAGCACCCGTCTACACGGCGTGTGTTGCGACTCTGGACCGAATGGCACTAACTTTTGTCTTTCCTGTATCGGTTTCTGTGTAGAATCTCCTTGAATATGCGTCGGGGTTTTGTAAGCAGCGGGTAGTTTTTGGGGCGTCGTTTCTTTGCGCGGGGTTCGA
>DUZM01000134.1 GCA_013349485.1 Candidatus Hydrogenedentota bacterium
CTGGCCTTCGTCGGCAACACCTCACTGGCCGGCGCGAGAATGGCGGCCATCTCGCAGACGGCCCGGGCGTGCGCCGAACAACTCGCCCGCCGCATCAAGCGCATCGATCTATCCCTGGATCCGGCGTTCCAGGCCGAATTCGTCAACGCCATGACCTTCCCGAGCATCCGCCCGGAGGAATGACCACGCAACCCGCCCGCCCAACCCCGCACGGGAATAAATCCCCGAGCGGCAGTTGTCTACTTTGGTGACCGAGACGGGGCGCCCCCATTCTCCACCAAAAATCACCCGGCAGGGGCAGGAGGTCCACATGATCGAGCGCACAGGAGAACTGACGTTCCAGAAAAAACCACTCACTGTCATGGGCGCAAAACTGAAACCCGGCCACAAAGCGCCGGGCTTCTCATTGTTGGACACCGACTTGTCCGTCGTGACACTCGAGGACAGCGCCGGCAAAACGCGCCTGATCAGTGCAGTGCCCTCGCTTGACACGCCGGTATGCGACACCCAGGCGCGCCGGTTCAACGAGGAGACCGCCAAGTTCGGCGACCATGTTGTCGGCTACGTAGTCAGCGCCGACCTGCCGTTTGCGCAGAAGCGGTGGTGCGGCGCGGCAGGCATCCAGCGGATTCGCACGCTTTCCGACCACCGGGACATGGCCTTCGGCGACGCGTACGGCGTGCATATCAAAGAACTCCGACTCGAGCAGCGCGCCGTATTTGTCGTGGACGCCCAAGGCATCATCCAGTACGCCGAATACGTACCCGAGCTGACCGATCAGCCCGACTACGAAGCCGCCTTGGCCGCCCTCCGCGAAGTCGCCGGTTGAGGTCCCCGGCAAAGCCCAACGTTCACGCGCAACGATATGCGAGGTGTGCTCAAACCGGAGAAAGGGGGACAGACGCGATGGAAAGAACACGAAGAGATTTCATGACCAGAGTCGGCGGAATTGTCGCGGCAGGGGCCGTGGTACAGGCCCACGCTGCAGCGGGGAGCAAGACAAAGGACGAAAGCGAGAAAACCGCCGCTTTGACGCCCCATAAGCAGCCGCCCCTACCCTACACCTACGACGCCCTCGAACCCTATATGGATGCACGAACCGTCGAACTCCACTATACCAAACATCACGCCGGCTACGTGAACGGACTGAACGCCGCTGAAGCGGAACTCGCTAAAGCCCGCGACGCCAATGACTTCCGTATGATCCAGCACTGGTCGCGCAAAGCTGCATTCATGGGCGGCGGCGCCTTCCTTCACGCCCTCTACTGGTCGTGCATGGCCCCGCCCGCCAGCGCCGAAAGAGAGCCCCGAGGCGCGCTCGCAGCCAAACTGGTCAACGATTTCGGAAACATCCCGGCATTCAAGGCGCAGTTCACCAGTGTGGCCGAGACCGTCGAAGGCAGCGGCTGGGGAGTGCTGGCCTACCGGCCGGAGGACCGCCGACTTATAGTCCTTCAAGCCGAGAATCACCAGAAACTCTCGCCCTGGGACGCAACGCCCGTCTTATGCATTGACGTCTGGGAGCACGCATACTATCTGAAATACCAAAACCGCCGCGCAGATTTTATTGCAGCATGGTGGAATTTGGTTGACTGGGAACAGGTGGCCAAGAACCTTGATGCGGCCCCGTAGAACAACGCGTTTGCCACCGCCGGTTCACCCTGTCCGGCCAACGTGCGGAAGCGCTCGGTAAACGAAGCTTATCTTAAGGCCCGTTCTGAGAGCCTAAGAGCTGCGGCAACGGCTAGTTGCGCCGCGCTTTGAAAAAAGCATGGCCGCCGCGCAGTTCCAGTTCGATTAGGTTGCGGCCTCGGAGGTCTTCGAGGTGTTTCAGCACCTCGAGGCGCGAAACGGAAAGCCCCTCAGCGAGATCCTCCAGCGTACACGGCCGCCGCTGCAACAGCGCCAATACCTCATCCGCCCCACCTATGCCCCGCGGTTCATCCTTGCCGGGCGCGAAGTCCGTGATGATGTCGACGTGCTCGCCGAGCATTCGAGCATACCGCAGCAGGTCTTCGCGGGGTGTCGGCGTTGCCCATGGCTCCGCAGGCGGACGGGCCACCGTGTTGAGCTGAACGCGATCCGGGCGGATGCGCTCGATATGACCCGCCAGCCGGCGCACCTCGTCATCGAGCGCGGGCGCCCTTCCCACGAGAAACACCTCCAGCCAAAGGAGGTTCTTGAAGCCTTGCCGAAACGCTACCAGCCCCTCTATTAGTTCGTCAAACCCAATCGCCGGATGCGGACGATTCACCCGCTGAAACCATTCCGCCGTGCCCGCGTCCAGCGACGGCGCCACATTGTCCGCCTCGAGCAACGCTTCCCGAACCGACGACTGCGACAAAAGAGACCCATTGGTCAACACCGCTACCGGGATCGTTGTCATGTCCTTAACCGCCGCGATCAACTCGCCAAGACGCGAGTAGAGCGTCGGTTCCCCGGATCCCGCAAGCGTGACATAGTCAGGGGGGGCCTCCGTCTCGAGCTTCCGAGCCACTTCGCCAAGTACGTCCGCAAGCGGAACGTATTCCCGGCGCTCGAGGGTCCTTGCCGTTGTGCGCCCCAATTGGCAATACACACAGTCATACGTGCACGTTTTGAAAGGTACAAGGTCCACACCGAGCGAGCGCCCCAGGCGGCGCGATGCAACGGGGCCAAACACATACCTGAATCCCTGGGCTTTCATATCGGATAGCATATACCCCTGCGCGTTGTCAGATCGAGCCGCCAGCGGCTCGAATTGTGAAAGATCACAACGGAGCCATCGATTCCCGCCATCTTGGCGTGGCAAACTCGCATAGGCCGGCACTACAAGGGAGGGGGGCGCCGCAGCGGGTCATCAACACGAGCGGCGGTGGGGGCCAGTAACCGCCGTCGCTCACTATGTTTTGGCGTTGGCCGCAACCATGCAAAACCGGTTGACGTTGCGGCGCCCCTGGTTGACACATGAGAATGCCAAACAAGTCTCAAAGCAACTCTGATTCCACGCATTACTCGCCGAAGCGAGCACGCAATAGGTTCCTCTGGTTCCTCCTCGCCGACTGGCGCCCTCCCGTTTCCGTTAGCGTCCTGCAAACCAACGTGTAATTCGAGAATATCAGCTCCGCATACACCGTAGCTCTATTAAAGCACAAGTAAAGACAAATTTCAAGCACAAAATGCATCTGTCTGATTATTTCTGATTGCGTGAAGAAATGCCTTCCCCCGATGATGTCTTGCCCCGACCGCGCGGCATACGCCGCTTCATCGTTTCCGGCGCCGTCATGCCGCAACCCCGTCACAAGGACTTCCGACCGGCGCCAATGGTTGCGCCGCGTTGAACGCGCCAGTGCGCGGTTAGCCCAATAGGCACCCTCGACGTCAAGACCCGCCTCTCGCCGACGCGGCCCCGCACCAGCGACGCCTCAATGAGATCGGACGGATGGGGAGCTGCCTACTTGCTCATTTGATTGGCGACCATCTTGGATTGGCGGCCTGGGCTGAGAAGCGTTTGGGGCGGCATAGTGTTGCGCTGTTATTCCAGCGTTTGACGCTTCTTCCTACGCTTTCGCTCCTTTATTTGGTTCGCCTTGTAGAACGAGGCCGGTTCGATGATCGGGTCATGAAGGCCCTGCGTTTCAACGTCGCCGTAGCTGACGCGGCCACGGTAAGTCCGGTTCGAAAGTATAATCGCGATCGCCTGACGCGACCACTTGTTTCCTTTGCGCGTGTAGATGCCGCGGGAATGGAGATAGTTGACGACCTTGCCTGTACTGCGCGTGCTCAGATACTCCCTGAAAATTGTGCGAACGACCTCTGCTTCCCGATCATTGACCACGAGTGGCTTTTCGCCGTCATTGCCACGGCGGTAGCCGTACGGCGCAGGGCCGGTGCCGTATCGACCTTGCTGAACGGCGTTCAGTTGGCCCCGCTTAACCTTCGCGCCATGGGATAGTCGCCCGCTCTGCTCGGGGAACCCCGCTTCCCCGCGCCTAACGCCGATTCCCGCTTCTGATCCCTTGGCCATTGCTCGTATACCTTCCCAAAACAATGATTCCATGCCAGGACGTTGCACCGCCGCATCACGTGAGAAAACTTCCGAACTGCAAACCTACGAATCCACGATGCAACATGTTGCCATTGGGGGCAGCCAACCCCACGCGCAACCACATGGCAACCTACTCATGGCATCACGCCTATACTGTACGCCAATCTACTTAACATGTCAATAGTTTTTTGCCGCATTTTATTCATTTTTGGGTGGGGTCGGAATCTGTTTAGCCAATGAACAGACGGCAAAAACAGAAAGGAGGAACGGGCCGGTTCAAGCTAACATCTTGGCAAATAAGAAGTTACAACATATAGAGCCCGACCGCGGCTTCCGCGCCGCAGTCGGGTTCTTTCTTTACACCTTAGCGATGCCAGGCACTATTTCGATCGCTTCTTCCTTTTTGCCAGCGCCGTCACAGTGACCGGCGTTGTGCTGTACGGACCCGTTTCGGATGCGTAACTCTTGTCCACCACGTCGGCAATCTCTTTTCGTGCCATACCGGACGACTTTGCTTCGGCAACGACTTCGTGCATGCGTCCAATGATGCGCTTGCGGCAGTCCTCTCGGCACTTGGCCTCTACCCCCTTGTTCACGAAGACCCCCATGCCCCGCCGCGTGTACAGCAGTCCCATTACCTCCAGGTCGCGATACGCCTTTGCAACCGTATTGGGATTGACCCCGAGCCGCTCCGAAAGCTCGCGAACCGAAGGAAGTTGTTCCCCCGCTTTCAGACGCCCCGACGAGATCGCAAACTGCACGTGGTTCTCGATCTGCACATACACGGCAACACTACTGTCAATGTCAATACTAGATAACATGGCACATTCTCCCGCTTTTCTATACCAGTCCCCAACGCTTACCCCAATACGAACGGCGAAAGCCCCCGCCGAGCGATCGCCAAATGACGACACACAGCACCTACAGACCCGACGATAGCTATTCTACACCGGATGTATTATAATATCAAGTCATCTGAACGCGGGTTCTTACCTGGGGTAGAAACATGAGAGTCGTCTTCTTGTTGCCTGTGCTGTGGGCACTGCTCGCCGGCGCCGCCACGGCCGCATCGAACGGGTCATCGCACGATACAACGGCTCTCGATCCAGGCAACCCGGCCTCGGGCCGGGTGGAAATCGACGTCACCGACATCCTCGGCAATGACCTGGCTTCCAGGGTCGTGTTTCGCCCCCAAGGCGCCGAGACGGCCAAGCCCTTCGTCGTCGAGGCCCCGCAAGGACGAGCGAATCACGTCCTCGCCGCCGGCGCCTACGAGGCCTACATCCACGTCTATGAATCAGGCGTGCCCATCCTCGTCGACGTGCAAAGAATCATCGTCGAGGAAGGACGCACCGCCTACGTCCCGTTGAATCTCGCCGAAGGACGGCTCGACGACAAATCCCTGTGGGAATGCGATCACGATTTCGACCTCGCAATCAACATCGCCGAGATCCGCGCGGGAACCGACCCGACAGACCCGTCCAGCGTCCCCGGCCACAGACAACTCCGATTCGAGTCCCGCGCCTTGGATAAAGAACCGGGATGGCGTCGCGGCGAACTGCACGCAAAGTCCATGCACGGCGGCGGGAAAGAACCGGTGGGGAAGCTTATCAAGCGCGCCGAAAAGGCTGGCCTGGATTTCCTCGCGATCACAGATCGCAACACGATGGCCGCTTGCGAAGACCCTGACTTCCAATCGGACAACGTGGTCTTGATTCCCGCAATGGAGTGGGGAAGCGACGCCATGGGCGTCGCCCTCATCTACGCCCCCGGCACCTATCCCCCCCCGCCCGATACCCCGGCCGTCGCACAGGCCGTCGCCATTCGCGTGCAAGCGCAGGGCGGCTTCTTTGCCGTCGGCCACCCCTGTTTCCCGAATGCGCCCTGGCAATGGGCCGTCGGCGAACCCAACGCCGTCGAAGTCTGGTGTCGAGACTGGGTGAAAGTCCCGCCAATAACGCGCGACGTCCTCCGCAAGGACCTGTTCGCGCGCCGTGACGGAAAAGTCGTCAACCCAATCGCGGTCGCCGCCTCGACAACCGAAGCCGTGTCGGCAAACAGCCAAGCCGTGATTTTCTGGGATCGTCATCTGGCCATGGGCTCGCGCGTGGGCATCATTGCCGGAAGCATGAGCGCCAGCCGTCGCGTCCCCTTAGGCGAACCCATCACATATGTATATACCGCTGAGAAGTCCCTGCGTGCTATTCTTGACGGCTTGCGCTGGGGACGGACCTTTATCTCTGCGGGTCCCGACGGCCCGGAGATCGCCTTCGAGGCGGACGTGCTCAACGACGGCCGCACCGACGTCATCATGGGCGGCGTAATACCCTTACACGTCGAGACGCGCTTCATCATCGCCGTCAAGGGCGCAAAGGGTAAAAAGCTCCAGGTGATGTGCAACGGCCGCCCGGTAGTGTCCAAGGTC
>DUZM01000228.1 GCA_013349485.1 Candidatus Hydrogenedentota bacterium
GTCTTCGACGGTGACGAGTTTGACTTCGGGTTTGTTCAACTGGTTCAGCGAAGCATACAGCGTGGTGGTCTTTCCCGAGCCGGTGGGGCCGGTCACGAGCACGACGCCCGCAGTGTGGGCCAGAAGATGCTCCCATTGCTGCTGGTCTTCGGGACAGAATCCCAATTGGCCCAATCCGAGCAAAAGGGAACTCTTGTCCAGAATACGCATGACCACGCTCTCGCCGAAATAGGCGGGCAGGGCGCTGACGCGGAGGTCGATCATTTTGCCGGCAATTGTGAGCTTGATGCGGCCGTCCTGGGGCACCCGCTTCTCGGAGATGTCCATGCCGGACATGATCTTGAGTCGGGAGATGATGGCGGGTTGCGCACGTTTGGGCGGGGAAGGCATCTGGTGGAGCACGCCGTCGATTCGATATCGGATTTTTAGGTCTTGTTTGCCGGGCTCGACGTGAATGTCGCTGGCCCGCACGCGGAACGCTTCCATGATGAGGTTCTGCACGTAACGGACGACCGGGCTATCGTCATCGACGGATTCCTCGTCTTCGGTGTGGGGCGTGTCGCCGTCGAAATCAACGCTGTCGACGCTGATGCTGCTGAGGCTGATGTCGCTGGCGCTCATGCTGCTGACGCTGCCGAGCGAGGAGCCAAGCGAACTCAGATTCGACATCGTGCTCAACGTGCTCATCGTGCTGGCGCTGCTCACGGTCGAAAGCATGGTCTCAACCGTGTGTTCGGACAGGCCATAGTACTTGGCGAGGGCGCCGCTGATCTCCTCCGCCGTTGCGAGGTGGGCCTCGACCGGCCGGTCCAGCAGCCGCTCCAGATTGTCGAGGCTGTTGATGTTGGTGGGGTCGGCGGTGGCAATGATCAACTTGTCGCCTTCTTCCGCGATGGGAACCACCCGGTACAGGGTTGCGATGGCCGGGTCTACGAGGTTCCGGATCGGCTCGGGGATCTCCCGGTCGCCGAGGTTGACGATGGGAATGCCTAGCTGATCCGCCAGCCCCTCGCTAATGTGGCTTTTGCTAATATAGCCCAAGCGCACCAGAATCTCGCCGAGCTTCCGGTGGCTCATGCTCGTCTTCTGCTTGTAGATGGCTTCGTCGAGCTGTTGTTGCGTAATGATCTTCCGTTCGACCAAGCGGCGACCAAACAGACTATATGCTTGCGCTTCCATGACAAATCACCCTTTACTAGCCACTAAAACTTTACCAGAATTCACCGGACCTTGTCAATGTAAATAATGCTAGAATACGTTGGAATCCTTATAGTTACGGCCCAAGTTGTCAATAAATATCCCGTTGCTGCTGTCGTATTCCGGTACTGCCCCGCGGCGACTCGGCGCCAACGCGCACGGTTCCACTTTACGGGTCATGCTCGACACATTCCGGCCGGCCACGCCGTTTCTTCAGGCGAGCCCTTCCCGTGTGGCGGTTGTGTCAGCTGGTGGGGACACGCAAACACTGCCGGTTGGGAGAAACGCGGCAGCCCTGCGCGTTATCCCCGAACTTCACGAAACCATACACCAATGGTATCATTGTCCACCATATATAGTTACAAGTCAAGTCGCAGCCGGGCGCGGGTCGGGCGCGCGTTTCACGGCGGGCATGCCTTTCCCGTCGTCAAGAGGCGGGACTTCCGCCCATCAAGCAGTGCGTGTGCGTTGAGCCCCGGGGAGCGCAGCGTCCCCCTTCGGGACGCTAGGCAAATAAGCCACCCGCCGTCAGCGATTTCCGTATTGCCTATTGTAGTATTCGAGGAATTCGCCGGATTTGATTTTCCGCCACCACCATTCGTTGTCGCGGTACCAACCGACCGTCCGGGCGATGCCTTCGTCCCAATCCATCTTGGATTTCCAGCCGAGCTGCCCGAGTTTTGCCGGGTCGATTGAATAGCGCCGGTCGTGGCCGGGTCGATCTTTGACGAGTTTGATGAGGTCTTCACTTTTGCCGAGCAGCGAGAGGATTTTCCGGGTCAACACAATGTTCTCGCGCTCGTTGCCGCCGGCCACGTTGTAGACCTCGCCGGGGGTGCCGTTGCGCAATGCGCAGTCGATGCCGCTGCAGTGATCCTCGACGTACAGCCAGTCGCGCACGTTGTGCTCGCCGCCTTTGTAGAGTGGCAGGGGCTCATCGTCGATGGCATTTGTCACGAACAGCGGCAATACCTTCTCGGGATATTGATAGGGGCCATAGGTGTTCGAGCCGCGGGTGATGACCACCGGGGTGCCGAACGTGATGAAATGCGACAGGCCGATAAGCTCGCCGCTTGCCTTGCTTGCCGAATACGGGTTGCGCGGGTTGGGCCGGTCCGTTTCTTTGAAAGACCCTTCCTCGATGCTGCCGTACACCTCGTCGGTTGAAACGTGGAGGACGCGCTCGAGGCCGAGTTGGTGGGCCGCCTCGACGATGTTGTATACGCCGGTTACGTTGGTCGCGATGAAATCCGAGGCGGCCATAATGCTGCGGTCGACGTGGGTTTCTGCCGCGAAATTGACCACGGCATCGCACCCGTCGAGGGCTTGGCGCACGGCGTCGGCGTCGGCGATGTCCCCTTGGACGAACGTGTATCGTGTTTCGTCGATGTCCTTCAGATTCTCGAGGTTGCCGGCGTACGTCAGCTTATCAAAGTTTACGATGCGGACGTCCGGGTACTGGTCCAACTCATATCGGATGAAATTCGATCCGATGAAGCCCGCGCCGCCAGTCACCATGATGCGTTTCATTGCGTGGTCCCCCTCCTGCTTACGTAATGCCTGAGCGCCTCGAGCCAGGGCCGCATTCGGTAATGGGCGGCCTCTTCGAGTTTCTGCGTCGATAACACGGAATACAAGGGTCTTGTCGCCTTGGTCGGGAACTCCGACGAGGCACACGGGATAAGGGTGGTCTTCGCTCCGACCAGTTCGAGGGTGGCCTGGGCGAACTCGAAACGCGAGCATGCGCCCGCGTTGACGGCGTGAAACGTGCCGTAGGCGTCCGACGTGCAGAGTGCCAACGTCGCCTGCGCCAAGTCCCACGTGTGGGTCGGTGAACCGACCTCGTCGGCAACGCACTTGAGTTCCGACCTTGTGGCCGCCAGTTGGAGGATTTTCTCGACGAAGTTGTTGCCCCCGGGGCCGTACAGCCAGGCGGTCCGCACGATGAAATGGTTTGGATTGGCGGTGCGGGTCGCGGCTTCGCCGGCAGCCTTCGAACGCGCGTAAACGCCAATGGGCGCGACGTTGTCGTCGGGCACGTACGGCGTGGACTTTGTGCCCCCGAAGACATAGTCCGTGCTGTAGTACACGACCGGCGCGCCGTTTGCGGCCGCAGCGGCTGCTACCGCGCCGGCCCCGGTTTCGTTGACGCGAAACGCCTCTCCCTCGTGGTCCTCGGCCCCCTCGACATCCGTGAATGCCGCCGCGTTGAGCACGGTGTCGGGCCGAACCCGTTGGATCGCGGCGGCCACTGCCGCCGCATCGGCAACGTCAAGCTCCGGCAGGTCATACCCGTAGACTTCGCCCGCCTCCCCGAACACGATGGTCAGGTCTCGGCCCAGTTGTCCTTTGGCCCCGAAAATGACTGTGCGCATGCCCTTATCCCCGCCGACATGGCGCAGTATACCGGAAGGGCGTCGCGCACTCCAAGCACCTTGACGCCGATACCCGGCGCTGCTAGAGTTCCGAAGAGGGTCACCATCCAGGATTGATTCAGGCAAGGACCAAAAGGACCAAAGAGACCAAAGGGAGAAGCTCGCTTCTGAGAAGCGGCCGCTGCTTGTCCTTTAGGTCGCTTTGGTCCCTTAGGTCGTTTCTTAAGGAGGCAATTGTGACCGAACGGTTCATCCCGCCCCACGGCGGCTATCAGAACCTATTGTCCTACCAGAAAGCCGAGATTGTCTACGACGCCACGGTGCGCTTCTGCGCGCGGTTGCTCGACAAGCGCGACCGCACCCGCGACCAGATGGTGCAGGCCGCGCGCTCGGGGAAACAGAACATCCTCGAGGGCAGCCAGGCGTCCGGTACGTCCAAGGAAACGGAAATCAAACTCACCAACGTGGCGCGCGCAAGACAAAGGAGGTCCCAAGGATGAAGCCGAGCTTCACCGTTTCTCACACGTCCTTTAGGTCCCTTAGGTCTTTTTGGTCCCTTTGGTCCTTCTGAATAGAGATCGCGCTATGGCAATCAGAGATGCATCGCGCCAAGATCTGTTTCGTCTTTACACCGAGGTTTTCCAGGGGGAGACGGACAGAATCCCGCTGATTGTGAGCCCGCCGTGCGCGCCGGAACCGCCGAGAGTGGCCTTGGCCGAGACGCCTGAGACGGCGGTTGTCCAGGCGGCCGAGGCGCAGCGTCCTAAAGCCGAGGCCGGAACGGATTGGATACCGACTGTGAACATATCCTGGTATCAGTGCATCGTGGTTCCCAGTGTGTTTGGGGCTGAACCCGTTGCGCCGGCGGGGTCGGAGCCGATTGTCAAACCGGTGTTCCGAAGTATCGATGAGGCCGCGGCCGCGGGTGCGCCGCCGCTCGAAGGTCCCGTTGTCGAACAGATGCTGCAAACGCTGGAAACCGCGATCCTCGTCCTTCCGGAAGACTACTGGTTGTCGTTTCCGGCCTCGGCGTCGCCGTTCGATCTGGCGCAGTTGTTACTCCCGGGAGACGTGTTCTTAATGTCCCTCCGGTCGCGTCCGGACGCGGCTGCCGAATTCTTGGGCAACCTCACGAGCCTATGCATCGAGGTGACAGGACTTGTCCGAAGCCGCCTTGCAGGGACTGGCAGCGAGTTTGTCACGAATCGCGGGCTCTGTTATCCTGGTCTGCGGTTGCCGTGCGACGCGCTGGTCAACCTTTCTCCGGATCTGATTAGGGACATTGCTTTGCCCATTTTCCGGCGGTTTGGCGAGCGGTTTGGAAGGCTCTGCATTCACTACTGCACGAAACCCGCCGCGTCCGAACACGTGTTGCCTGTGCTGTGCGAATGTGATTGCGTCGGGGCGGTAGACACCTGGCAAGGGCCGGACGCCTTCCTCGGCGACGGGGCGCCGGCAAGGATGCAACACCGCGTTGCGTTGATCTTCGATGCGGACCTCACAACGGAAGGAAATATGGACTCGTTGGTGGCGTGGCCGCCGGTTAGAGACGTACCCCGCAGAAATGGAAGAGGTTTGGTGCTTCAAAGCGAGGCGGCCTCCGTAGAGGAGGCAATCAGGATTTACGCGCTGTGGCGGGCCAAGACAGGATGAGAGTGAACCAAATAGCTGGATGCTGAAGAGAAGGCCGGATCGCGGCCTCGGGACACACGCCTCGCACCAGGGCCGCTTCAGACGGTCTTGATCTGAAAACCGAGACCTTGAAATGACGACGGCAAGCAAAGAACGGGATGTAGTACGCGAACTTGCCGGGAGCGTAGCAGAAATTGCCCGCACGCCGCGGATGGCGGCCATTCGGAAACGGTGGTGCGACGTGAACGCCCTGCGCACACCGGATCGGGCGCCCGTATGGTGCCGTCCGGTCGGGTGTTGGCGGGAGATCATCCCCGAAAACGCGCTGGTTTGCGCGGATCCGTGGCTGCGGCAGCTCGAGTACGGCTTCCGGCAAATTCTTCACAAACGGGATATTAACGATGATACACCGGTTGATCCGCATTTCACGGTTCAAGCGGTGTTCCGTCGGGAACCGGAAAACACGTGGGGCGTCGACGTCGGGCGGCATTGTTCGGACGTTGAAGGCGGCTCATGGGCCTACGACCCGCCTTTGAAATGTGCTGAGGATTTCGGCCGGCTGCGCATCCCGACGTTCACGTATGATGACGGCGCAACGCGGCGACGGCTTGAGGAAACGGAAGCGTTGCTCGACGGCATCATACCGGTGCGCCTTGGCGCCGGGCCGCCGCTTAGCGCCACGCTCGGGACGGCGGCGGCTGATTTGCGCGGACTTGGGCAGATGATGCTGGACATGGCGGCGGAACCGGCCCTCATGCACCGGCTCATGGCATTCTTGCGGGACGCGGCGCTTTCGGCCATGGATCAGGTCGAGGCGACAGGCCTGATCGCCGGGAACAATACCGGCCCGATGACGTGCAGCGACCCGCTCGGACAACCGCCACCGGACGGCAAACTCGGCTGGAAACATCTTTGGTGCATGGCAAACTCGCAGGAGTTCGATCGCGTGTCGCCGTCTATGTGGGAGGAGTTTTGTCTGAACTACCAGAAACCGATTTTCGCGCGGTTCGGATTGGTCGGCTACGGCTGTTGCGAGAACTTGACCCAGAAGATAGACGGTGTGCTGAGCATCCCCAATCTTCGCATCTTTGTATGCAGCGCGTGGACATCGCTCGACGCGGTGCTCGAGCGCGTCGGCCGCGACTTCTGTATCATGTGGCGGCAAAAGGCCAGTGACGTGGTTTTCGCGGCCGACGCGGCGACGATCAAACGGGATCTTGAGAACGGCGCGAAACGGCTTCGA
>DUZM01000194.1 GCA_013349485.1 Candidatus Hydrogenedentota bacterium
GAAGTGGTTGTAGATCGCCGTGTCGGAGGCAAAGCGGTGGTTGCCCTTCTTCATGAGCAGGGTGTTGCCGGCGTAGGTGCAGAACATGGAGTAGGTGGTCTGCCACGAGCGGTCCATGTAGATACGGGCGTTAGGGACGTCTTCGGGGCGGTTGGGGCCTTCGGAGTGCACATTGGTGAAGAATACGCCGCGGCGGGCGACCTCCGCGTCGAAATCCGCCCAGCAGTTGCGGTACAGCAACTCGGCCGAGTGGAACACGTAGGTCGAACTCGAGATCTCGATGGCCGGAATGGCTGCCCTGGCGCCGATGGGCCCCCGCGCGTAGAAGCCGACAAACATAATCTTGCCCCGCATGATGCCGGTCATATGTTTCTGGATGTACGCGTGGGATTCGCTGCGCGGCTCACGTTTGGCCAGCGACGAGATCTTCTCGTCTTTATTCACGATGTAGAAGGTCTGATTCACCAGGCGGGCCTGATCCTGGGGCAGGTCGAAGTGGACGGTGTGCCCATCGATGGGCAGGGGGGCTTCTTCACCCTTCTCGAGGCTGTGCTTCCTGACGAAATCCTGGTCCGCCGGCGACCCCGTGTGGATCATTATCTTGCCCGGGCGACACATGGCAATGGCGTTCGCAACTTTCAGCAGGGCCTCTTCGTTCCGGATCTTGGACAGTTTTGCCTGGTTCTCGGCGTCCAGCTTGTCTGCGAATAGGCTCTTGGCATCTTCGATGGCGCTGATGCCGCCGACAGCCGACAGAATATCAAGGCCTTTCTTGAATTCGAGCATGTCTATCTCCTTGGAAACTCTCGATAGAGAAAAGGCCGGAGGGCCGCCACAGATGACAGCTCTTCGGCCTCATTTCCATACCGCACTACGCCAACGCGCAGCCCGACGGAACCTACAAACCTCTAGGCGGGCACAGAAGCGCCACACTATAACATTTGTTCTGTGACCGTGCGACTTGCCCTGCAGCAGGCGGCTTCCACGCCGCCCCCCGAGTCTCTGCCCAATTGCGGAGAGAGTATATGAAGCTTCGAGGGGAAAGTCAAGCTCCCGCTGCGTCTGGGGTATCGCGAAACTCGACGGGCTTCTCTAAGGTGAAGAGGATCACTCTCTCGCCGGTCGATGTGCTTATGTCTGTATGGAGGCTCTTCACTTGTTGCCGAGTGATATCCAGGACGGCCTTTTCCAGCAGGGGGCGGCCCCTTTCCAGGAGTTCGATGCGCACCTGCTTGATCAGTTCCCGTCCTTTGGACCCCTCGCCGGATGCGGCAAGCTGATGCTCGGCCTGAGTAAGTACTCCCTTGAGCCTTACAAGCAGCATATCACCAATAATGTAGGACTTTGTCTCCAATGGACCACGGCCCATGTACTCTTTCTCGAACTTGATGATGGCCTCACTGACCTCGGCCTCAATCTGTCCTTTGGTCTTTCTCATGTGATTCGACTCACTGCGCATCGATGCTTCCCGACACCTCCCTTTGAGCGGAGTATGCCACGGTGGAACACCCGTCCGCCAATTCCTGCCAGCCATCGCTCAGGGATCCCCAGTTTTGGAATGCGCCTGTAAATAGGGGCCGTACAGGTCTTTGCTGATCTGAAATGGGCCAAAGCTCACCAAACGAACCCCAAATTGAAGGAAAAGTCGATGTACAGCCCGAGTAAGATTGTGACGTGGTTGGATGAAAATTTCCAGTTGCTTCCCGTTCTCGGCGCAAGATGTTGGCGGCGATGGTGGCGGGCGCCATGAAAATGCAGGGTACGGGCGTGTTGACTCTGGGACGTGTCATGGATGACCCGGCCTCCGCAAGGCACGGTATCAAAAGGGTGGGCCGCTTCTTGCCTGAAGGTGAGAAGCTTAACTGAGAACATTACTTGAGAGGCCTGGGAGTGTTTTCCCGGCGCCGCCTCGTGCTACTATTCGCCCATAGGGAGTGGTCATCTGCATGATCATGCTTGCGACGCTTTCAGCAATGGCGCTTTGGTTCGCCGCCATCCCATTTGCCCTCGGGGTATACAGCGTAAGAAACAGACGAAAGCGACTCCTGGCCTTAGCGCTGGCCGTCGGCTGGTGTCTGCTATGGTTCATGGTCTTGCTCAGGCTAATTCCGTAAGCCCCCGTCAAAGAAACCAGTCACCCCGTGTCATCCGTTGCCCGTCCCGGATCAAAAACATCGCTTTGTACGGCGTTTTTGAGATGAACGGCGTTCGGGTGGGGTGAACACACCGCCTCAAGGGGGTTCGCCCTCTTTTTCTTCATTAATCCGCGGCTTTTGGTGCGGAATAGCCGTATGGGCCACACCTCTCACTCCACCTTAAGCCACGCACTCTGCGGGTGCGAATCCACAAGGTTCTACCATTCCCGAGGAGTCAGCGCTGCAAGCGCGACGCTAGCTCAGCCCAGGGCAGCGCCCTCGGGATCCGGCAGGACCCGACGATAAGGCGGCCTGACCCTGTGTTTCAAAGCCATTAGGTCGCCCCTACGGGGCTCTTGCCTTCGCGTGCCCTTGTACCCAGGGCGGTTTGCCCTGGGCTGATATAGAAGCGCACTTTCAGCGCTAGATTTCCCCGACTTGTCCTGGAGCACCTATGACTCCCGAGGGTTTCTGTATAGCCCTCTTCCAGAGGGCTTTCTCACACCACCGGCTTCGTCAGTGGTTGCTGATTTCGTTGGTTATTCAGGTCGGGCGAGTGTTTTGAGTTCACGGGGGGAGTTGCGCGAGGAGTTGGCGGGCCTCGTCGTTGGCGGGTTCTAGGAAGAGCGCCGTTTCGAGATAGGTGCGGGCGGGGGGCACGGTGCGCCGTCGCAGGAACTCCTTGGCCTCGCGGAGGTACGCGGCGGCATCGTAATCGGGCGAGGGGGGCGCATTAATGCCGCATAGGGAAAGCCGGTGCACGGCGGGCAGGTACACCTTGGGCATGAGGTCGGGGTCGTAACAGAGGTCCTTGAAATAGAATGGGGCGTGATGCCCTTGGCGCACGGCTTCCCAACTCATGCGCCGCCACCGGCAGAGGTGTGTCCAATCCCGGCTTTGACGCAGCATAAGCAATTCGCCCGCCAAGAATAGCGCGATACCCACAACCCCGAGCGCCGCACGGCGGAAACGGGGGAGATGGAGGGGGTAAGGGCGGAGGGTCATTGCAGCGCCCGCCGAGGCGGCCCAGAAGATGGCGCCGGTTGTCATGTATTGCGAGATAAGGGCGTTCTGGACTCCGAGCCCGATGCGCCCGACGGCGGTAAGCACGGCCGCGCCGCCGGCATAAAGCGCCATGCAGATCCATGGCGCGAGGGCGTGCAAGGGGATGGGGCGCTTCTTGACGTAGTAGGTCAGCATGGCGGCCGCCAAGGCCAGGCCGGCCAACCCGGGGATGAAGGCGTAGGGCGGGACCGCGGGCGCGACGCCATGCCATGCCGGCGCGGTGAGCAGGCCCGTCAGCGGGCCGCCGAGATAGAGCACCGCGAACTGCAAAAAGCCAAAGGGGTTTCGGATGAAAGCGTCCAACGGCGGGCTCACGGTGGGTTTGAAATAGCGAAACAGGTAGGATTGAAAGGTCAGTATGGCCATCAGCATCCATAGCAAGGCCGCCAATATGCGTTGCGGCTTGGGCAGGCGGGTATCCGTGAGGGTGAGCGGAAACAAGGCGATCCAGAAGAGGAGTCCGCTGGCCATCGTGTAGGTGGCCACGACACCTGCCGCTAAAGCTCCTGCAAACCGTGTCCAGCGCCAAGGGTTCCCCGCCAGCAGGAAGACGCCCACGGCAACGGCGGTGCTGTTCATAAAGACCAGCAGTTGCCAGCCCCAAATCCAGTTCTCCATCTGCGCCCATGAGAGAATGACAAAGGCCATGACCGGGACAATCCATGGCGCCACGGGTTTGCTGGCGCGCCGGGCCGTGTTCCACACCAGTCCCAACGTGCCCCCCAGCCATGTCAATCCGAGCAGCACGTTGCACACCAGATTCCACCGTAGGTCCCAATGGGTCATCCGGGCCAGGCCCAACATTACCAGTCGGGGAAACAGGGGCCGGTGTTCATTGTGCTGACTCCAGAGGTCGGTGAACGTGAGCTGTCCCGAGAATAGTCTGTCGATCGTAGGCACCAAGAACCATTCATCCCAAAAAGGCGCCCGGAATCCATAGCGGGCAATAAGGGGGATAAGGATGATCAGGGGGATTGCGGCCAGAACCGCGCATACTCCCCACGCAAGTAGGCGGCCATTCCTGGATTCATCCTGCACCACGGTTGCGCTTTCTCCCTGGTTTCCTTGACCCTCGACGGGGGCGACCGAAGTCGCCGTTCGCAATTGGCGGGTTCGGAAATGTAGACCATGGCACCCGATTACGATGGCGCCTATCGTTGATTGACATTTGAGCAGAACCTACGATTCGATTTCAAATCTCGGCCTTACCTACACGCTCACCATCGGCCCATATCGGCTGGAATATCGGCCACTTTTGCGACAGTCATGTTGTCCGGCCGGGTGGGGATAAGTCTGCGAGGAACGCCCAACCTTCCTTGGCCGATCTCGCTTGCGAGGTTTGCCATAGAGCCTGAGGCGCGCTAAGGCAGACTTTCCCAGGCTCGGGGACAATGGGTCGAGAGTACGTCTTGCCCGCCCAAACGGTTTCAGAAGCTGAGGTCCACGGCGAGGGATTGTCCGTATTCTTGTATGGTGACGATCACGGGCGGCGTGATTCTTACCCCGGATATGAATTCCTGCAGTGCCTCGCCTTCAAGGGCTTCAGCGGCGCTGGGGTGGCCTGGCATTGAGACGGCAACGACCGTATAGGCTCCCGGTTCAAGAGCGGTTATTTGGCCGGTTCCTTCAGGGGAGATTACAGAGAAGCTTTCTCGGTTTTGCATGGCGGCGTAAAGCGCCTCGAAGCTTCTGTTTGACAGGTCCACGTCCCCCCTAAGAGCGCCGATGAAGACCACAAACGCGTTCTCGGGCAGGTTGGCGACTTTGCAAAAGACTGTAGTTGCGCTCAGGCAGATGTCCTGGCGCAGGGTTCCGCCTTTGGCCAATTCAAGTTTGATGGAACGTCTTCGTACGGGAGCGTCAGGCTTGGCGTCCATGTAGACAAGCAACTCGACGGGTTCGGCGGGCAATTCCTCGAGTCGGAAGCAGCCACGCGAATCACATTGGGTGCTAGACACCAATCCTGATTCGTAGAAATGGGCCTCGACATAGGCCGCTAACGGCGTGTTCTCGTCTTGATAGACAACGCCCTCGATGGCGGCGGTCCCGGAATAGAATTCGACATCGGCAACGGTGGTCGCGCCGGAAGCGATGACCACCGGTATTTTGCGGTGGATGTTGCCCCCCTCACTACGCAACAGGATGAACGTGACCCTGCGCCCTCCTTGTTCGAGCCCACCGATCCAGTACCGACCCTCGGCGTCGGTTTGTATCCCCAGCAAACGGGGTTCACCGTTCGCGGCTTGGTGCCGCGTCATGAGACGGGCATTTGCCGCCACTACGCCGTTCACCGTCACGGTTCCCTCGAGGATGCCGGCCTTTTCAAGGGCAAAATCGATGCCAGTGGCGCTGCTGTCGGCATCAAGGGTAACCGTTTTGACGCGATCCTCCCCGGGCAATAGGTATGTTTCCGAAAAACCGGAACAGGAGATCGTGTAACCGCCTTTGTCCAACCCTTCAATGACATAATGCCCCGTCGGGTCCGTTTCTTGGACGGGGATCGTCTGCTTGGCGTCATCGATCCTTTCCCCCGAGATTTTGACGCCGCTTACACCCGCTCGTGTCTCGACATCGTACACGCGGCCTGCGATCGAGGCGGCCCCGGCGCGTACGGGAACCGTGCCCCCATCGGCAGGTTTCGGGTCCAAGTCCGCGGCGGCATTCAGGTCGTTCGAGCCAGTGCCGTTCGAGGCGAGCGCATTTGCCGATGGCCCTGAAGCGGCCGGAGCGTCCAGGTTTGCATTCGACTTCGGTGCGGGGGTTCGTCCTCGTTCAGGTCTGGACTCGGTTGCGTCCGGGACTGGCAGAAACGTCCTTTCCCGGCGTAGCCCGGCCTGTCGTTTCCTTGATAGCCCATATGGCGAGAACGCCCAAGGCGACGGCGACAATGCCCACGATGACTTTCTTCATCAGATACACCCCTCCTATGATCTTGACGGCAGTGCCGACAGCGACTGTGGTTGTTGCGGAAGTTCCGCCTGGAGTGCCCGCCATGGCCAACTTGCCGAGACGGACAATCAACGTGGTCGGCGCCTCGGCGGCACTGTTCGCACGAATGAGCCCGCTCACTGCTACCAGCGGCACAGAGATCCCCCTGCGCCGCAGTGACTTGCGTATCCCGTTCACGCCTTTCTCTATCAGGTAGGCTACCGTGCGCCTGGGAATGCCCATGCTCTCGCAGATCGCCAGTTGGGTCTGCTGCTCAAAGAAATAGGCGACAAGCACCCGACGAA